>NZ_JAYGID010000098.1:0-7825 GCF_034931685.1 Synechococcus sp. CCY9202 | reverse complement strand
ATGAACTGAGGCAGAGAAAGACTCGGCTGGAACTGGATCCGATTCATGGCCATAGCGATCCTGACCGGTACATGCGTATTAGTCTAGGGGCTGGAAGGGCGCTGACGGAGCTTGCTACCTAATCAAGTTCTTCAATGACAAATGGCTTTCCTTGCCACCCGAGCCGGAACAGAAGGCAATCTCAGATGTCCTGCGAGATATTGATATCGAGATTATCGAGTTAGAAGCAAGAAAGCTCAAGGCCGCTCAGCTAAAGCAAGGAATGATGCAACAGCTCCTCACCGGCAAGATCCGCCTGACATGAAGATCTCCACCATTCTTGACCACATCGACAGCGGCCACATGGCTCTGCCCGAGTTCCAGCGGGGTTACGTGTGGAACCGTGATCAGGTGCGCGGGCTATTCGATTCGCTCTACAAACGCCATCCCGTTGGTGGCCTGCTGGTCTGGGCCACAGAGTCGCAGACCGCCACCCATCGCGGTGATGGCCAGTTAGCCGCTGGTGTGGTGAAGCTTCTGCTCGATGGCCAGCAGCGCATGACCTCCCTCTATGGCGCGGTGCGGGGCAAGCCTCCCAAGTTCTTCGATGGCAACGCCCAGGCCTTCAGCGGGCTCCGCTTCCATCTCGGAGAGGAAGTGTTTGCCTTCTACCAGCCGGTGAAGATGAAGGACGATCCCCTCTGGATCGATGTCACCAACCTGCTCGGTATGGGCAGCGCCGGCCTCGGCCAGCTGGCTGCCGAGTTCGGACAGAACCCTGAGCTGGCCCCACGGGTCGGGGAGTTCATCGGCCGTCTCAGCCAGCTGCTGGGAATCACCGAAATCGATCTCCACATCGAAGAAGTCACCGGCGCCGACAAGACGCTTGACGTGGTGGTGGACATCTTCAACCGCGTCAACAGTGGCGGTACCAAGCTCTCCAAGGGCGACCTGGCCCTCGCCAAGATCTGCGCCGATTGGCCGGAGGGTCGTGATGCGATGAAGGTCAAGCTCAAGGAATGGAGCGACCACGGTTACAGCTTCAACCTCGACTGGCTGCTGCGCTCGGTGAACACGGTGCTCACCGGCGAGGCCAAGTTCCTCTACCTGCACGACAAGAGCACCCCCGAAATCCAGGACGCCCTCAAACGCGCCACCAGACACATCGACACCTGCCTCAACCTGATCGCCGGCCGCCTCGGCCTCGACCACGACCAGGTGTTCTTCGGGCGGTTCGGCATCCCCGTGATGGTGCGCTACCTCGATCAGCGCAGCGGCCCCATGGATGAGGTCGAGCGCGACCGGCTGCTGTTCTGGTTTGTGCAGGCCGGCATGTGGGGGCGCTTCTCCGGCTCCACCGAATCGTTCATTGATCAGGATCTCGCTGCCCTCGAAGGCGAAGGCGCCGGACTGGAGCGTCTGCTGGAGCAGCTGCGCCTCTGGCATGGCGGACTGCGGGTGGAACCCGGGCACTTCACCGGCTGGAGCCTCGGCGCCCGCTTCTACCCCGTGCTCTACCTGCTCACCCGCATGGGCGAAGCCCGCGACTGGGGTACCGGCCTGCCGCTCAAGGCCGGGATGCTCGGCAAGATGAGCCGCCTGGAGGTGCATCACATCTTCCCAAAAGCCCAGCTCTACAAGGCTGGCTACCGCAGACCAGAGGTCAATGCCCTGGCCAACTTCTGCTTCCTCACCAAAGACACCAACATCAAGATCACCGATCGCCTGCCGGAGATGTACTTCCCCGAGATCGAGACAGCCCATCCCGGTGCCCTGGCCTCCCAGTGGATCCCCCCCGATCCAGAACTCTGGAAGCTCGAGAACTTCCGCTCCTTCCTGGAGGCCCGCAAGGCTCTGCTGGCAGCCGAAGTGAACGCCCGGCTGGAGGAGCTGCTCCATGGCGACACCCGCTGGCTGTCCGGCCCCGCGGCCGCCGTGCCGCAACCAGCCACCGAAACGCTGGGCGGCATCACCAGCGAGGAAGAAGAAGCCGAGCTGATCAGTCTCAACGCCTGGATGGGAGTGCAGTCCCTCCCCCTGGGCACCCTCGCTTACGACTTCACCGACCCGGCCACTGGTGAGCAGCGCGCCGTGTTCGATCTGGCCTGGCCAGCCGGCATCCAGGAGGAGCTCAGCCAGCCCGTTGCCGTGCTGCTCAACGAAGAGCCCGCCACCCTGGCCCTGGCCAGCGCCGCCGGGTTCCGCTGCTTTACAAGCCCAGCGGCCTTCCGGTCCTATGTGGAGCGGGAGATCCTCAGCGTGGAGGCAGCAGCATGAGCGGTGGCGATGCTCCGATCTGCAGGATCATCGCCGGCCCCAACGGCGCCGGGAAAACCACCTTCGCGCTCACCTACCTGCGGCAGTTCCCCGACGCCCAGGCCTTCGTCAACGCCGATCTGATTGCCGCAGGCCTTTCACCCCTCAACCCGCAGCAGCAGCTGGTGGCAGCCAGTCGGTTGATGATCACGGAAATCAAAACTCATCTGCAGGCACGCCGCAACTTTGCCTTCGAGACCACCCTCTCCGGACGGGGCTACCTGCGCCTCATCACCCGCATGCGCTTCCTCGGCTGGCGGGTGGAGCTGATCTATCTCGCCCTCCCCTCCCTGGAGCTTTCGATCCTGCGTGTGGCCGAACGGGTGGCCCACGGCGGTCACAACGTGCCGGAAGCCGTGCTGCGGCGACGGTTTCCCCGTAGCCTCCAGCTGCTGCTCAACGCCTACGCCCCAGCGGTGGACCATGTGCTCTGCAACATGAACGGTGGCCCCGACCCGGCGCCCGTCTTCTCCCAGAACGGAGCTGAGCGCACCATCCTCGATCCATGGCTCTACGTCCAACTCCTGGAGCTGGCCCGATGAATCCCGCCCTCTCCCCCAGCGATCAGCAGATCCTCAAAGCTCTCCAGCAGGCCGTGGCCGCCGAGCTGGAGCGCAAGCGCCGCCTTGGCCAGTACGTGGTGACCTGGCAGGACGGCAAGGCCCTGGTGCAGGGGCCTGATGCCCCGCAGCCCTCCGCTGCATGAGCACGCCGGAACGGGTCACCCAGAACCGCATCGTCAAGCTGTTCCGTGAGGAACTGAACTATCGCTATCTGGGGGACTGGAAGGACCGCGCAGGCAACAGCAACATCGAGGAGGAGATCCTCACCGGCTACCTGCAACGCCGTGGCTACACCCCTTTGGAGATCAGCGGGGCTCTGTATCAGCTCCGGATTGCCGCCGACATCAGCCAGGTGGGCCTCTATGAGGCCAATCGCAGGGTCTACTCCCTGCTGCGCTATGGGGTGCAGGTCAAAGCCGCCGCCGATCAACCCACCAGCACCGTGGCACTGATCGACTGGCACAGCCTGGAAGCCAACGACTTCGCCATCGCGGAGGAAGTCACCCTCAAGGGTCCGCAGGAGCGCCGCCCTGACCTGGTGCTCTATCTGAACGGCATTGCCGTGGGCGTGATCGAGCTCAAACGAAGCCGGGTAAGCATCGGTGATGGCATTCGCCAGAACCTCTCCAACCAGCAGCCGCAGTTCAACGCCTGGTTCTTCGCCACCAACCAACTGGTCTTTGCCGGCAACGACACCGAAGGCCTGCGCTATGGCGCCATCCTTACACCGGAGAAGTTCTTCCTCAGCTGGAAGGAAGATGAAGCCGATAACAGCCGTCTGAAGATCGACAAATACTTGCTCAAGATCTGCCAAAAAGACCGACTGATTGAGCTGCTGCGCGATTTTGTGCTCTTTGATGCTGGCATCAAGAAGCTGCCACGGGTGCATCAGTACGTCGGCATCAAGGCGGCCCAGCAACATGTGCTCAACCACCAAGGCGGCATCATCTGGCATACCCAGGGCAGCGGCAAGAGCATTGTGATGGTGCTGTTGGCCCGCTGGATCCTGGCCACCAATCCCCATGCCCGCGTGGTGGTCATCACCGACCGCGACGAACTCGACAAGCAAATCGAAGGCGTGTTCGGTGGCGCGGGCGAAACCATCCAACGCACAAGCAGCGGCAGGGATCTGATGCAGGCCCTGAGCCAGCCCACGCCTCGCCTGCTCTGCTCCCTGGTCCACAAGTTCGGTGTTCGTGGCGTCGATGACTTCGAGACCTTCCTTCAGCAGCTCCAGGCCCAACCCAGTCCAGCGGTGGGCGAGCTGTTCATCTTTGTGGATGAGTGCCACCGCACCCAGAGCGGAAAGCTGAACCGTGTGATGAAGGCGTTGCTGCCGGAAGCGGTGTTCATCGGCTTCACCGGCACTCCCCTGCTCAAGAAAGACAAGGCCACCAGCCTGGAGGTGTTCGGCGGCTACATCCACACTTACAAGTTCAGCGAGGGAGTGGAAGATCAGGTCGTACTCGACCTTGTCTACGAAGCCCGCGACATCGATCAAAGGCTCAGTTCACAGGAGAAGGTGGATCAGTGGTTTGATGCCAAAACCGCCCGTCTTAATCCGTGGCAGCAGCGCGAACTCAAGCGCCAGTGGGGCACCTTGCAGTCGGTGCTGAGTTCCAAAGCACGAATGAATCGGATCGTAGCCGACATCCTCTTTGATTTCTCCGTGCAACCACGGCTGGCAAGTCAACGCGGCAATGCCATCCTGGTGGCCTCCAGCATCCACGAGGCCTGCCGTTACTTCGATCTGTTCAATCAAACTGAGCTCAAGGGCAAATGTGCCGTGATCACCTCCTACGACCCCCAGGCGAAAGACATCACCAAGGAAGAGGTGGGCACAAACACCGAAACCGACAAGCAGTTCATCTACAACACCTACACCAAGTTGCTTGATGGCATCGCAGCCCAGCCGGGACTGACCCGCACGGAAACCTTCGAGGAACAAGCCAAGCAGCTGTTCATCAACCAGCCCGCCCAGATGAAGCTGCTGATCGTCGTGGACAAGCTGCTGACGGGATTCGACGCCCCCTCCTGCAGCGTGCTCTACATCGACAAGTCGATGCAAGACCACGGTCTCTTTCAGGCTATCTGCCGCACGAATCGCCTTGATGGCGACGACAAGCCCTACGGATGCATCGTCGATTACAAGGATCTCTTCAAGAAGGTGGAAAACGCCATTGCGGTGTATTCCAGCGATGCCCTCGACCACACCGCAGGCGGTGTTGATCCCGATGTTCTCCTCCAGGACCGTCTCACCAAGGCGAAGGAGAGGCTGGAGGAGGCGATGGAGCAGGAGGCACTTCTTGCTTTGCCAGTCGCACCTCCGATGGACGAGCTGGCTGTCTTGCATCACTTCTGCGGCAATTCCGAATGCGCTGAATCCCTGCAAGAGCGAGAACCACTACGGATGGCCTATTACAAGGCGGTGGCTGATCTCACACGGGCCCATGCCGCCATTGCCAATGAGTTGGTGGATGCGGGCTACTCAGCGGAGGAGGCCTCCCGCATCACGCGCCAGCGCGACAAGGCACTGGACTGGAGGCAGGTGATACGGCTGGGAGCTGGTGAAAACCTCGACCTCAAGGCCTATGAAGCCGACATGCGCTACCTCATCGATACCTACATTGAAGCTGATCTGTCACGCAAGATCTCTGCGTTCGACGATCTTGGCCTCCTGGAGTTGATCGTCAAGACGGGAGTGGCCGAGGCCATTCAAAAGCAGTTCGGCAAGGGGGCTGCCAATCGCCAGGTCGTGGCCGAAACGATCGAAGGCAATGCCCGGCGCACCATCAACAGCGAGCATGCCAACGACCCGGCCTTCTACGACAGGATGTCGAAGCTGCTTGATGAAATTATCCGCTTTCGCAAGCAGCAGGCTGAAGCCTATGAGGAGTATCTCCGGCGTGTAGCCGACTTAGCTCGCCAGCTAGACAAGAAGACAACAAACGACTCTCCAGCCGCATTGGATTCCGATGGGAAACGTGCGCTCTGGAATAATCTGAATGGCAATCTCGAACTGACACTACGCATCGACAGCACCGTGCGCCAGGTACGACCGGATGGCTGGCGCGGCGTACAGTCCAAGGAACAGTTGATCAAGGCCGCCCTTTTTGGTGTGCTCCAGAACGCGGAAGAAGTGGAGCGACTATTCCCTATCCTCGTAGCCCAGAGCGAGTACTGATGGCCCAGGCTTATCCCAGTCATCAGCTACTGATCGGCGCCCTGTCCGTAGAAGTCACCGCCAAGCCGATCAAGCACCTTCACCTTTCAGTGGTTCCTCCCTGCGGCGCCGTGCGCATCTCGGCCCCTGAGGGGATGAGCACTGACCATGTGCGGGCTTATGCCATCGGCAAGCTCGCATGGATTCGTCGGCAGCAAGCAAGGTTTCAGAAGCAACAGAGAGAAAGTCCAAGGCTGGTCGTTGAGCGGGAATCCCACCACCTCTGGGGCAGTCGGCTGTTGCTGGAAATCCGGAACGTCAAGGCGGCTCCCAAAGTTGAAGTTCACCCCAGGAAACTGGTCTTATTCGTTCGGCCCGGATCGACAGCCGAGAAACGGCAGAGCATTCTCGCTGGCTGGTATCGGAATGAACTTCGAAAGGAAGCCACGATCCTGATTAACAAGTGGCAACAACGACTCAATGTGCAGGCCAACAAACTCTTCATCCAGGCAATGACACGTCAATGGGGGAGCTGCAATCCGGTATCTGGAAATATCCGCTTAAATACCCAACTAGCTCAAAAGCCAAAAGAATGTCTTGACTACGTGGTACTCCATGAACTCGCCCACCTACGCGTACCGAGCCATGGCGAAGAATTTATTGCATTGTTGGATAATTATCTACCAGAATGGGAAGAACGTCGTCGACTACTGAATACCTTGCCGCTTCTCTGCAGCGGATCGTAAACGTGCTTTACTTGGGCAGAATCACCACCCTGACCTCTCTGGCGATCATTCTTTTGACCATCGAGATTCGCGCTGTTTGAGAGGGATAGCTGTTATTGGACAGCTACGCTTCTGAGTTCGATCTCGTGACCTGAAGGGGGCCCGCGCAAGAGTCCTCAGCGTGCGCAGCCGCGCAAGGGCGTTGCAGGCCCGCCCAATGCAGTCATTCACGCCCACCCACACCACAAGCCAGCTCCCTTATCAGCGCCAGCAGGCATAGCCTGTTGATTTCGCTCAGCAAGTGAAGCTGGCACCTGTGGCGCTGTGACGGGACGCCCCACGCGCCGCCTTGCACACATCCCATATCCCCAAATACGTGAGCGATGTGCCTCTGGAGGTGATCAACCCCTGGTAAATCGATACAAAGACGGCTGTTGGAACTCTTCCATCTTGGCCAGCAGGGGCTGAATCCGAGGATGGCTGCGGCAAACCAATACCAGCCCATCTCCGAGCTGCTTGCTAGGTGCTGGAAACCGTTGCAATTCTGCGTGTTCCTGCTGGGTGAGTAGTAGACCATCAAGCAAATCCTGGCGAATCAACTCTGGTGCAGCCCGCAGTGTTTTTCCCTGCAGCCCAACCCAGTGCAGCCAGGAATAGCCTGCCACCCGCTGAGCGTGTTCCGGACGGCCGCCGATCCGCAGCACCCCTGCCTGCCAGCGGTGCAGGGTCATCCCCTTGCGCAGCAGACGAAGGCAGATCGAGTCTCCATAGCGGCGTCCGGGCTGCTGGCGGGGCTGGCGGACCAGGCCCAGATCACGCGCCAGCGTCCGATAGCGGCGGCTCACGGTGGGCTGCGACAAGCTCAGCGCCCGAGCGGCGGCGGTCGTACTGCCAGTGAGCTCCAGGATGTCAAGCAGCAGCAAATCTCGCAGCAGATCCGGAGTTCGGTAAAGGTATCCGTTCAGGGGTCGGGACAGCACGCGGCGAACTTCGTCTCAGCTGAACCCTTGACGGCGCCCTGATTCCCGTTTGCATCTCAGGCAGAGACTGCTTGAGATGGGCGCTCCTCCTGCTGGCAT
>NZ_JAYGID010000097.1:0-12961 GCF_034931685.1 Synechococcus sp. CCY9202 | reverse complement strand
AATGCCAGCAGGAGGAGCGCCCATCTCAAGCAGTCTCTGCCTGAGATGCAAACGGGAATCAGGGCGCCGTCAAGGGTTCAGCTGAGACGAAGTTCGCCGCGTGCTGTCCCGACCCCTGAACGGATACAGGCCGACAAACGCAAGACTAAAAATGCCGGTCCGAGCAAAACCCTAAGCCGTCAATCATTTAAGCGACGAAGAATAATGCCAAAACCTCCTCAAATCACAGGCTAGTCGTGCAAGTCTTGAAGAAGATTGTGCTTTGTCAAACGTAACAAGGTGCCAGATAAAGCGGGAGGCGCTGGCCAGATTTGCTGAGCGGCTTTCTGAAGATCCTTGCTGCTGATCCAGAGCTCAAAAGAGCAAGCCACCAGTGCATCCAATCAACAGCTAACGACTGGCTTCCCGTTTCCGCTCTGTATGGAGGGAAAGTCCTGAACCTCAACAAAGCTGGCTGATCTGATTCAACATGGCGCCAGCATCGCCTGGAACCATGGCACCCAAGCCTGCCACCCCGCCTCCCCTCAACGTGCGGCTGTTCGCGCGCTTGCGCGAAATGGCCGGCTGGGGGCAGCGGAGCCTGGCACTCCTGGATCCGGAAGCGGGCGGTGGCAGCGAACTGGCGGAAGCCCCCACCGCTGCCGAGGTCTGGCAGCGGCTCGGACTCGGTCCCTGGCCCGCCGGGGTGCGGGTGGCGGTGAACCAGCAGTTCGCCGATCCCACCCAGAGCCTGGCCCCCGGCGATGAGGTGGCCTTTCTGCCGCCAATCACCGGTGGCTGATCCCAGCCCAGCACCGCGAAAGGTCACAGCGACCCTTGCGATCGCCCTGGAGGCCGGGCCCTTCGATCCCTTCGAGGCGCTGAAGTCCTGGAGCGACGGCAGTGAAGCTCCGGCAGTGACCCACTTCATCGGTCGGGTGCGGGGCTGGAGTGCAGCCGGTGAAGCGCTGGCGGCGCTGGAACTGGAGCATTACCCCGGCATGACCGACGCCCAGTTGGAGCGACTCGCCGCCGAGGCCGCCGTCCGCCATGGGGTGCTGGCGGTTCTGGTCCGCCATCGGGTGGGGAAGGTGCGCCCCGGCGAGGCGATCGTGCTGGTGGCGGTGGCCGCGGATCGACGCGGCCCTGCCCAACGGTGCTGCCAGGAACTGCTGGAGGCGCTCAAGCACGAGGCCCCGTTCTGGAAGAAGGAGGTGGGGGTGGACGGCAACGGTCGGTGGGTGGAGGGCAACACACCGGTAACGGAGAGGGAGCGTTCCGGCACGGCAGAGCCCCAGCGGGAACAGCCGTGATGGAGGCCCAACCAGGGCTGTGGCTCACCCTCGGCCTGGTGGCCTTCCTCTACGCCAGCGTGGGCCACGCAGGGGCCTCCGGATACATCGCCGCCCTTAGCTTGTTCGGCACCGATCCGGAGACGATCCGCCCCACCGCCCTGCTGCTCAACGTGGTTGTGGCAGCGCTGGGGAGCTGGCAGTTCATCCAGGCGGGCCACCTGCGCTGGCGACGCTTCTGGCCGCTGGTGCTGCTCTCGATCCCTGGGGCTTTCCTGGGGGGCAGCCTGGCCCTGCCGAAGCGGGTGTTCCAGAGCCTGGTGGGGGTGATTCTGCTGGGCTCGGCCCTGCGGTTTTTGCAGAGCCCCCAGGATCCGGAGCAGGTACAGCCACCCGGCCCGGCGACGCTGGTGTCCGTGGGCGGTGCCCTGGGGTTCCTGGCCGGGCTGACCGGAACGGGAGGGGGCGTCTTCCTCAGTCCGCTGATGCTGCTGGCGGGCTGGAGTCGCACTCGCGAGACAGCGGCCGTGGCCGTTGTCTTCATCCTGGTGAACTCCCTGGCCGGGCTGGCAGGCCTGATCTCCACCGGCAGAAGCGTGCCGGCGGAAGCCTGGCCGCTGATCCCGGTGGTGGTGCTCCTCGGCGGCTGCGGCGCCGCCTTGGGCAGCCGAGTTCTGCCGGTTCCGATCATCCGGCGCTGCCTTGCTCTGGTGCTGAGCCTGGCGGGAGTGCGTCTGCTGCTGGGAGACTGAGCCAACGGAGGGTCACGCTGCTGGGCCCAGACGTCCGGAACGGCCCCCTGGAGCGAACCGAGGCAGGAAGCCGCCTGGATGTGGCCCCTGCGGGTGTTGGAGCAGTGGATGTCAGACCTGCTTCAGCCAGTAAAATTGGTAGCTCTGCAGCAGGATATTCTCCTCGATCTGGTGGGGCCTGCGACCGGTGAACACATCAATCAGCGGAGCCGTGAAATCGAGCCCGCGCCGCCGCAGCACATCAACAGGGAGAGCCTGCGGAGTGGAATGGAAGTTAGCCACCACCAAGACCTGCTCGGAGGGACGCTGCTGATAGGAACGCAAGAAGCAGAGCAGATGCTCGTTACCCGTATCCAACAACTCTCGGTTGTTGAAATCGGCAAAGGCATCCAGCGACTTACGGATGGCGATCATCCGCCGTAACGCCGTGAACAGCCGATTCTCCACTGTGCCGCTCTGATGACGCCGCTCGGCATGCTGCCAATCAATGCTTGGCCGATGCACCCAGCGGTTGTCTGAGACCTTGGCTGGATCCTGTTGATAGCTATAGTCATTCAGCAGGCCAAGGGCATCACCGTTGTAGAGCAAGGGAATACCACCGAACGAAAAGATCAGGCTGTGCAGCATCAGAATTCGACTGATCGCGATATTGATTGCCACCGGATTCTCTTCCTGCATCGCCTTCTCCAGACCCGCAAGGGAGGCCAGGGAGCCACAGATGCGAGCATCCCCCGTGACTTCATTGCGCATGAATGGAAGTCCCCGGGAGGGAGATCCCTCAAACTCACCACAGAAGAAGTCGGTCAGAAACCGCCGATGGGACCTGGGCTGATAACCGACAGCCAACACATCCTGGTCATCAAAACCGAAGCCGATGTCGTCGTGACAACGCAGATAGTTGAGCCAGGTGGCACGATCCAGCTTATTGGGAAGACTCCTGAGCCCCCGGGTGAGCAGCCTGGCGTTCTGGGTCGCCACCGCATCCCAGAGCAGGGCCATGAAGGTGGCATTGTAAGCAATCTCACACTCCTTGGCGCTGATCGCATCTTCGCCGAAATATTTAATCACCTCGACAGGGGCGACAATCGCCTCAGCAATGAATAACACTCCCGGGGCCGTGGCCTGGCAGCAGTCCTTCATCAGCTGCAGCAGGAGATGGGCGTTTCGCTCGTTCTGACAGTCGGTGCCGATTTCCTTCCAAAGGAAGGCGACGGCATCCAAGCGCATGATGTCAACCCCGTTGTTGGCCCAGAACAGGACAACACCAAGCATTTCAATAAAGACCTCAGGATTGCTGTAATTGAGATCCCATTGGTAATCATGGAAGACCGTCATGACCCAGCGCTGGGTTTGCTCGTTCCAGGTGAAGTTGCCCGGCGAAGACTCCGGGAAGACTTCAGGCATTGACCTCTCAAAAAGGTCAGGAATATCACGACTCTCATACATATAGTAGTAATCCTGATAGACAGGATCTCCCGCGATGGCCTTCTGCGCCCAGGAATGCTCATCCGAGGTGTGGTTCATCACGATGTCAAGCACCAACAGGATCTGGCGCTGACGCAACTCCGAGGCAAGATATTGAAGATCCGCCAGATCACCGACCCGATCATCGATCTGCCTGAAGTCGCTCACGGCATAGCCACCATCACTTTTGCCGATTGGACACTTCAGAATCGGCATCACATGAATCATGTTGACCCCGAGTTCCTGGAAATACTCGGTCTTGTCAGCCAGATCTCGCAGGTTTCTGGCGAAGCCATTGGTGTAAAGGGCCATGCCGACCCATTGCTGGGAGAGAAACCAGTTGTGGTCCTTCTCCCGGGCTATGTCGAGCGCCTCCAGCTCAGGCGAACGATTGATATAACCTTCCGCCATCGTTTCGACCAAGCCCAGCATCTGGCGCTTGAAATCAGGCCTGTGACCATATAGACGGAAGAACAGCGAGTAAATCGCATAAAAGTTGGCACCCAAGCGCGTATAGAAGTGTCTGAGATCCTGACGTCGGATCTCAGGTTTCAGGTCATCAAGAATTGCATTGAGCAGCGAGTGGGAGACCTGTTCATACATGATTCGAGTGCAGGCAAGAGAAACGAATCGTCAACACACTGTTCGGTTGCATTCAAGCTGGCCAATCAGATTTCATCGGCACCTGACGACGCCAAAGGGGCTGAACTCAACAAGGCTCGGCCAACCAGCCCGATAACTGCGGGTGGAAGTGAAGCACTCCTTCCACAATTCCGGCGGCGTAGTTGCCGTTCATCCCCATGAAGCCGCCCTGTGCCAGATAGAGAGTCTCCCGAGGGGATCGCTCCCCCGCAGAACAGCCTAGCTGGGCCATCAGCGCAGGATCTGCATTGGCCACAAGAACCGAAGGGAGGTCACTCGTCATCACCGGCAGATCATTGCCGCTGTCCCCACAGAAGAGGGTCTCAGAGGAATCAAAACCCAGCAGTTCCATCAGAAAGCGCACCGCATGCAACTTGGTGGCTGCAGGCGGCAACACATCCAGCAAGCCGATCTCAGCCTGCTCATCCATGCTGGTGATCAGACTGGCGCGCAGCTGTTCAAGCTCCAACCGCCGCTCGATTTCAGCGCAGAGGCTGGGAACGTCAACATCCAGGTGGAGGTAGTAGCTCAACTTGTAGGTGTTCTGCTTGGCGGGCTCCTGCAATTGCAGGGGGGAGAGATCCGCCAGCAACTGGTGGAGATCCTGGGCCGTGCGACCGGCCCAATCCACCCCGATGCTCTGGTGCCATCCGCGATGGGCCCGCCAGCCATCGGGAGCCACCTCCAGGAGAGTGGTGCCCACATCGGCCACCACCCAGTCCGGTGATGGGAGGGCATAGTCCACGATCGCCTCCGCCACGAGGGCGGCATCGCGGCCGCTGACATAGGCCAGAGTCACCTCGGGCCGCTGGACCAGGCGGGCGAACAGGCTTCTGGCGGCGGGCGACTCAGGCTGCCGCCCATTGGGGATCAGGGTGCGGTCGAGATCCGTGCAGAGCAACAACCGGGCCGGAGGGTCAGCAGCCATGGACAGCCTGCGGGGGCAGAGGGGACATCGCGGGCAGGATCGGGGCGATCGCGAACAGCAGAAGCCTAGAGATTGAAGAAGTCATAGTGTTCAAGGGCCTCAAGGATCCCTCTGGCGTGGGATTGCTCCGCGAGATAGACATGCTCGGTATCTCCCAGAATGGACAGTTCCTCCCGGTGACGGTTAGCAACAACAACCCCCAGGGTGTTGCCGCGCAGCATGTCTTCATCGCCACCGGACCCCCCGGTGGCCAGGATCCGATCCAACGGGATATTCCAGCGCTGGGCGATGAATCGCAAGGCCTGCCCCTTGGAGGCCCGGACAGGCACAAAGTCGAGATACTGACCAAATGACAGAGTCACATTGACCGATAGGTCTTGCTGCCTGAGAATGGCCCTGACCTGATCCAGAGACGGTGCATGTTGACTGTCATAGTGATAGGAATATTTAAAGGGCACCACGAAAAATACCGATTTACCTTGGAAGCAGCGATTGAGACTCATGTACTGGCCGGCGTCGGCATTGGCCAATGGTCGCGACAAGGCCGATTTTTCGTGGTGCCCTAAATTGACTTTGTTCCTTTCTCGACTGAGGCTGCAGACCAGGTAGCTCCTTCAGCGTCGCCCTGAGCACCTGGGGAGTCCAGAGGTGATTGATGTGCTTGGCCCAGGCTAGATCGGGTAGCCAGTGGGGAGCATAGTAAATTTCCGTACCGAGGCTGGTGATCAAGATATCCGGCACAGGGATATCATACTCGCGAATGATCGTCAGGACGGAATCGAGACGCCGCCCGGTGGCAATCCCGAACAGACAGCCCTTGCGGCGCTCACGGATCAACTGGCTGAGCAGACTCAGGCCTTCCCGATCCCCCAGCAACGTGTTGTCAATGGCGGTGAAGATGGCCTTGGTGCGCCGGCGGTCGCTGCTGAGGATTCGCGAGGAGGCCAGGGGCGATCGCTGCTGCTGAACCAGCTGGTTGAGCTGATGGAGATAAGCCTCGGCATGGGCATCCCAGGAATAGAATTGGGCCACATGGCGCACTCCATTGCGTGAGAAGGTCTGCCACTGGTTGGCGTCTTCAAGAATGGTGATCAGGGCCTGGGCAATCGCCTCCTTGTTGAGGGGATCCACCAACAGGCCATTGCGGCAGTTGGCAATGATGTCCACCGGGCCACCATTCTCCGTGGCCACCAAAGGCAGGCCACTGGCGGCTGCCTCCAGCAGGGTCAGGCCAAAGGGCTCTGTTAGAGCAGGATTGACGAACACACCCCGGGTGCTGGCTGCCAGGCGATAGATGAGGGGAACCTCATCGGAGCTGTGGTGCTTGGGCAGGGCGGCCAGGCCATAGAGGTCATAGGAATCCATGGCAATCAGCAACTCGGTGAACACCGTCTGGGGGCCTTCATCGAGATCCCGCACGTCATCACGATTGCCGGCCACGATCACCAGATTGGCGAGTCTCTGGAGTGGCTTCGACTCTCCGTAGGCTTCCAGCAGCGTGATGATGTTCTTGCGCAGATCCGGTCTGGAGAGCGCCAGAATCATGGGCTTGGTCGGATCCTTCAGAGAAACCTGAAGCCCGTCCTGAAAACCCGAGCCCTGAAGCGGATCAGACCCATCAGCAACATGAAACTGCTGGAGGTCTGTGCCGGGCGGGACGACCACCATCTTGTCAGGGTTGTAACAGTCATAGAGTTCATACTGATCTTCGATTTCATTGCGCGTGCTGGTGATCACGAGCGCCGCCTGGTTGATCACCTCCTCTTCGGCATCAATACGCCTGGAGATCTTGTAATCGTCCTCGATCTTTTCAAGGGCGAGACCCATGGAGATCAAGCGTCGATACTTGTCACGCCCCAGCGAGTGGCCCGTATGCACCAGGGGCAGCCCCGTCATACGGGCAAGTTTGACGCCCACGTAACCGGCATCCGCATAGTGGCTGTGCAGCACATCGGGCCTGGCGGGCTGATTCTGGATCCAGGTAAAGAGATGGTCGGCAAAACTGTCGAGGTGATCCCAGAGTTCCTCCTTGCGGAGGTAATCGGGCGGGCCCGCGTCGATCCGCACGATCCTCGCTTTGTCTGCCAGCGGCTCCAGAGGCTCGGCATAGTCGCCGCTGACGGCGGGATCCTCGATCCGGCGGGTGACCAGATCCACACCCGCCACCCAGGGGCTGCGGGCCAGGGCCTTGGCCAGCTCCACCACGTACTTGGTCTGCCCGCCCGTGTCGGGATCCCGGCCGAGTTCGAGCTGGCTGCCCCGGATCAGGCCATGGATGCTGATCAGCAGGATCCTGAGCGGCTCCTGGGGCACCTCCGAGGCCTGCAGCGTGCCGCCAGGGGCACTGGCTGGGGGGAGGGCCATGGAGCCAAGCGCATCAAAGACCTGAAGCCAGCCTGCTCAGGACTGGTGCCTTTCACAAGGTGAGGTCCACACGCCAATGCCCACCAGCCGATCACGGGTCTGACCCCACTGAACGACCTCAGAACAGGGGCAAGCGCAGCAGCTGGGCCCAGAGTTCCTGACCGGCCGTGAGGCTGCCGAGCTCCGCCGGGATCTCCAGCAACAGATCGGCACCCTGGAGCGAACCGATGCGGGAGGAGGCCTGGGAGCCCTCCACCACCGCCAGGAGCTCACCGGCGGGACCCACCGTCAGGCGGGCCCGGGCCAGTTCCGGGCGTCCGGCACCACGCTTCAACGGCCCCGCCAGCCTGACCCGCAAGCGGGGCAACGGATCGGGCTCAGCACCCTCGAGCTGCTGCAGCGCCGGCCAGAGCAGCTGCAGCGCCGTGATCGCCGCTGCCACCGGATTGCCCGGCAGTCCGAAGAACGGCACGCTGCCGCCCCCGGCAGGACGCTGCAGTGTCCCGTAGGCAAAGGGCCGGCCTGGCTTGAGAAACAGCTTCCAGAAGGCCACCGAGCCAAGCTCCGCCAGCCGCGGCCGGATCCAGTCGGTGTCGCCGGCGGACACCCCGCCGGTGCTGACCACCACGTCGCAGCAGGCCGCCAGATCGGCCAGCGCCTGGCGCAGCGCGATCGGATCATCGCCCACCACCCGCCGCTCCAGCAGGGGGTAGCCAAGCCGCTGGCACAGGCTCGCCAGCAGGGTGCCGTTGCTCTCCCAGATCTGGCCGGGGCCGCGCGGTGTTCCCGCCGGCACCAGTTCATCGCCGCTCACCAGCAGACCCAGCCGCGGCCGGGGCGCCACGGCCAGCTCCGCCACGCCGCAGCCCGCCAGCCGGGCCAGATCGGCCGGCCCCAGCCGCTCACCGCAGGCCAGCAGCTGCTGGCCCGGTGCCGCCTCCTCCTCGGCGCTGCGGATCCAGGGGTTGGCACCGGGGGCCTGCAGCAAGCGCAGCTCGCCGGCCTCCACGACCACCAGCTCCTGGGGCAGCACCCGCACGGCGCCCTGCGGCAGGGGGGCACCAGTGAGGATGCGGATCGCCTCGTGGGGCTCCAAGGCCCGATCGAACGGAGCTCCCGCGGCGGAACGCCCCACCAGCGGCCAGCACTGGCCGGGTTCCGCCGTTGGGCTGGCGATCGCGTAGCCATCCAGGATCGAGGCCCGAAAGCCCGGCACCGCCGCCGGGGCGATCACCGCCGCGGCGCACACCCGCCCGAGGCACTGCTCCAGGGGCAGGGTGCGGCAGCCGGCCAGGGGCTGCAGGCTCTCCAGCACCAGACGCCGCGCCTGCTCGAGGGGCAGGCCCTCGGGCGGGAAGGGATCGGCCGGCGTCGGCAGGCCGGCGGGAAGGGCAGACGACATCGGCGGCGGGGATGGGCTCAGGTGGGCGGAAAGGGCGACGTGGGCACCGGCGGCGGCCCGGCAGCGAGGCGCTCCACCACCACGGCCGTGCCATAACACAGAACTTCGGTGGCACCGGTGGCGCCGCTCTCCACCTCGGAGCCGTCGTAGCGGGTGCCCACGATGGCGTTGGCGCCGAGCTGGCGGGCATGGGCCACCATCTGGTCGTAGGCCTGCTGGCGGGTCTGCTCGCACATCTCGGTGTAGGCACCGATGCGGCCGCCGATCATCGACTTGAGGCTTCCGAGAAAGCCCTGGATCAGGGTGGGGGAGCGCACCACGATGCCGCGCACGATGCCCTTGTACTCGCGAATCGCGTAACCCTCAATCGTGAAAGTGGTGGTCACGAAGACGGGCTTGACCATGACTGGGCGCGAGGGGGTGACCGGGATCGAAGGGGCGCCCTCAGGACAGGAGGCGCAGATTCAGCCTGGGGCAGGGCTGACCGATGGGCGCTGCCAGGGGCCATGGCGTCCCCCTTCCTTGTTGAGCAGCCGCACCGGGCCGATCGTCATCGCCGGATCGGCGGATTTGAGCATGTCGTAGAGGGTGAGCAGCCCCACCTGCACGGCGGTGAGGGCCTCCATCTCCACTCCGGTGGGGGCGGTGGTGCGGGTCGTCGCCTCCAGGCGCAGGCCGCTGCCATCGGCGGCAGGCTCGATCCGCACCCCCACACCGCTCAGGGCGATCGGATGGCAGAGGGGGATCAGCTCCCAAGTGCGCTTGGCAGCCTGGATCGCCGCCACCCGTGCCACCGCCAGCACGTCGCCCTTGGGGGTCCGGCCCTCCAGCACCAGGGCCAGCACCGCCGGCTCCATGGCAAGAAAGCCCTCGGCCACGGCACGACGATCGGTGGCGGGCCGATCACCCACCTCCACCATGTGCACCTCGCCGGCGGCGTTGAGGTGGCTCAGCGAGGGGATCGGCTCTGACGCGGATCGTGGAGCTGGAGTTGCGTTCAAGGCACCGAAAGCGCCACAGCCTTGATCATGGCGCGCCTCAGCCAGCGTGATGCCGGGCCTCCCGGTGCATCCAGCTGATCCAGTCGGCGGAGATCTGCTGGGGGCAGACCGCCTCGCACTCCAGGGTGTTGCTGCAGCTGCCGAAGCCTTCGTCTGCCATGCGCTGCTGCAGGGCGCGGGCCCGCTGCCCTCGCTCCGGCTGGCCCTGGGGCAACTGGCCGAGGTGGGCCAGCTTGGCCGCCACGAAGAGGCTGGCAGAGGCGTTGCGGCAGCTGGCCACGCAGGCTCCGCAGCCGATGCAGGTGGCCGTGTCGAAGGCCGAGGCCGCCTGCTCGCGCCCGATCAGCATCGTGTTGGCCTCCGGCGCACTGCCGGTGTTCACGGAGCAGTAGCCCCCCGCCGCCAGGATCCGATCGAAGCCGGAGCGATCGACGCTGAGATCCTGCAGCACCGGAAAGGCCCTGGCCCGCCAGGGCTCGAGCACCAGCGTGGCGCCGTCGTCGATGTGGCGCAGGTACAGCTGGCAGACCGTGGTGGCGGCGAGGGGTCCGTGGGCCTGGCCGTTCACCAGAAAGCCGCAGCTGCCGCAGATGCCTTCGCGGCAGTCGTGATCGAAGCCCACGGGCCGCTGGCCGGCGGCGATCAGCTGCTCATTGAGCTGATCGAGGGCCTCCAGCAGGGAGAGATCGGCAGACACGCCCTCGAGCCGATGGCTCTCGAAGCCCCCGGGAGCATCCGGGCCGGCCTGGCGCCAGATCCGCAGGGTGAGGCAGAGGGTGCGGCTCATCGGTAGTCACGCGCCTGGGGAACCACGGTGCTGAAGCTGAGGGGCTCGATGTGGCGCTGCGGCACGCTGCCCTGGCGATGCTCCCAGGCGGCGATGTGGGCGAAATGGGCGTCGTCACGCAGGGCTTCGCCGGATTCGCTCTGGTGCTCCTCGCGGAAATGGGCCCCACAGGATTCCTCCCGAGCCAGGGCATCGCGCAGCATCAGATCAGCCAGGCCGAGGAAATCCTCCAGCCGCAGGGCCTTCTCCAGTTCGCCCTGGATGGGGGTATCCACCACGGGCAGGCGGAGATCGTCGTGGAAGCGCCGCGTCAGCTGCGCCACCTCCTCCAGCCCGCGACGCAGGCCGTCGGCCTGGCGGCTGATGCCACAGACATCGAGCATCAGCAGCCCCAGCTCGCGATGCAGCCCATCCACCGAGCTGCTGCCGCCGATCGCCGTGAGGTGATCGATCCGGGCGCGCACGGCCGCGATCGCCGCGCGGCAGGCCGGGTGCTCGGGCCCCACCTCCGGTTGGGGATGCCCCGCCAGCCAGGCCGTCACCGTGGCCGGGGCAATGACATAGCCATCCGCCAGGCCCTGCATCAGGGCGCTGGCCCCGAGCCGATTGGCACCATGCTCGGAGAAATTGGCCTCCCCCAGCACAAACAGACCGGGAATCGTGCTCATCAGGTGGTAGTCCACCCAGAGCCCGCCCATCGTGTAGTGGGGAGCGGGAGCGATGCGCAGCGGCCTGGCGAAGGGATCCTCGCCGGTGATGCGCGCATACATCTGCAGCAGGTTGCCGTAGCGGGCCTCGATCGCGGCCCGGCCATCACGGGCGATCGCCTCGGCCAGGTCGAGATACACCCCCTGGGCGCCGCCGGAGCCGCCATCGCCGGGGCCGACCCCCTGGCCGGCAAGGCAGCGTTCGCGCGCCCGGCGAGAGGCCACATCGCGGGGCACGAGATTGCCGTAGGTGGGGTAGTGACGTTCGAGGAAGTAGTCGCGCTCGGCCTCGGGAATCTCCGCCGGCGGCCGGTCGTCGCCTGGGCGCAGGGGCAGCCACACCCGCCCGTCGTTGCGCAGGCTCTCGCTCATCAGGGTGAGCTTGCTCTGGAAGGCGCCGCCGCTGGGGATGCAGGTGGGGTGGACCTGGGTGAAGCAGGGGTTGGCGAACCAGGCGCCGCGGCGATGGGCGCACCAGAGCGCGGTGGCATTCGACTTCACCGCATTGGTGGAAAGGAAATAGACGTTGGAATAGCCACCACTGGCCAGCAGCACGGCGTGGGCGGTGTGGCACTCCAGGGCGCCGCTGAGCTGGTGGCGGCACACCACCCCACGGGCGACGCCGTCGACCGTGATCAGATCGAGCATGTCGCGCCGGCAGAGCAGGCGCACCCGACCGGCCTCCACCTGCCGCAGCAGGGCCTGAACGGCGCCATACAACAGCTGCTGGCCCGTCTGGCCGCGGGCATAGAAGGTGCGGCTGACCAGGGCACCGCCGAAGCTGCGGTTGGCGAGGGTGCCGCCGTACTCCCGGGCGAAGGGCACCCCCTGGGCGACGCAGTGGTCGATCAGGCGGCCGCTGATCTCCGCCAGGCGATGGCAGCCGGCCTCGCGGGCCCGGAAGTCGCCTCCTTTGACCGTGTCGCGGAACAGCCGTTCGATGCTGTCGCCATCGCCGGCGTAATTCTTGGCGGCATTGATGCCCCCCTGGGCCGCCACCGAATGGGCCCTGCGGGGGCTGTCGTGATAGGTGACCACGTCCACCGCGTAGCCCTGCTCCGCCAGGGTGGCGGCCGCCGAGGCCCCCGCCAGGCCGCTGCCCACCACCAGCACCCGCAGACCCCGTTTGTTGGCCGGGCTGATCCGTGGCAGATCCAGCAGGGTGCGCTCCCAGGCCGTGGCCAGCGGCCCCGCCGGCAGGCACGGATCCAGCCGGAGATCGTCAGGGGAGGCGTTCGCCATGGGGGCTGCCGTCATCGGCCCACCCCCTGCAGCACCAGCGCCAGCGGCAGCAGCGTGAAGCCGCCCCCCAGCAGCAGCGCCAGCCACCGACCGGCCATGCGGATGGGACCGGCGTTGGCGGGATCGAGCCAGCCGAGGCTGCGATGGGCGCTCTCGACGCCATGCAGCAGATGCAGGCCCGCCGCCGCACCGGCCGCCCCGTAGAGCAGCAGCACGCCGGGGTTCGCAAGCACGGCCCGCAGGGCCGCGAGCTCCGCCGCGGCCGGTGGACGGTGCCAGCGCAACTGCAGCAGATGCACCACCAGGAACAGCAGCAGCAGGGCGCCACTCCAGGGTGCAACGCGGGCCGCCAGGGCCGCGAGGGCCTCCGCGGGCCCGGCGGCGGCCCGGCGACTGCGCAG
>NZ_JAYGID010000096.1:0-25245 GCF_034931685.1 Synechococcus sp. CCY9202 | reverse complement strand
CTTTATTTTCAGGCCATGATCCTGTCACTCTAGGTCGATCGGTACCTCAACTGTGGAAGCGGAATGGCAACATGTCCGTCCAAGCAGGTTCAGTTCCTAAACTTTGTCTAGGTCACACCCCAACGATTTTTGTTGAGGCGGTGTTGAAATCTGAAAGATGAAACGGTAGCGATACTGAATCATCAATCAGGTGAGACACAACTTTGACACGATCGCGAGGTCGAACTCCTGGGCCATTAGCTCAGGTGGTTAGAGCGCACCCCTGATAAGGGTGAGGTCCCTGGTTCAAGTCCAGGATGGCCCATTCGTGTTTGGGGGTTTAGCTCAGTTGGTAGAGCGCCTGCTTTGCAAGCAGGATGTCAGCGGTTCGAGTCCGCTAACCTCCATTCCACACTGACGAGCGCCCTCACGGAAGCAAAGGAGAGATTTCTTTGGTGTGATCCTGACGTCTTGGTGACGATTCCAGCCTGCTTTCATTCCCTGAGTGGTTGAAAGCATGCTGGATTCCCTGTCCGCAAGGATGGGCATTCAGCAAGAACCTTGACAACTGCATAGGAAAAGTCTGGAAAAGAAAGCATCTCATAGACGCTGACTTTCCGGTTCTCTCTGGTCGCGGCCTCGGCTGCGGCATCCCAGCGAAAGCGAAGGGAAGATTGAGGTGCAAGCCTCAATCTGAGAGAAACAGGAAAGCCAGTGATTCTTGAGTTAGAGCCGAGTACAGCTCGTGTCTTCTACTTGGCATGGCCACAAGCCACCAAGCAGGAGTTTGATTCTGGCTGTCTGAAATCTCTTGATTGAGAGCTTAGACACCGGAAGAATAGCCTTCAACAAGCTAAACGCGAGTTGTAATTATGGTCAAGCTACAAAGGGCTCACGGTGGATACCTTGGCACACAGAGGCGATGAAGGACGTGGTTACCTGCGATAAGTCTCGGGGAGCTGGAAACACGCTTTGATCCGGGAATTTCCGAATGGGGCAACCCCTAGAACGGCCGCCTGAATCCATAGGGCGGCGCGAGCCAACCCAGCGAACTGAAACATCTTAGTAGCTGGAGGAAAGGAAAGTAAAAACGACTCCCTCAGTAGCGGCGAGCGAACGGGGAAGAGCCTAAACCGATGGGTTCGCCCATCGGGGTTGTGGGACAGCAACGTGGACCAGGGACGTTAGAGGAAGCGTTTGAATGGCGCGCCAGAGAGGGTGAAAGCCCCGTACTCGAAAGCGAAACTGGCCTAGCTGTATCCCGAGTAGCACGGAGCACGTGAAATTCCGTGTGAATCCGCGAGGACCACCTCGTAAGGCTAAGTACTCCTGTGTGACCGATAGCGCAACAGTACCGCGAGGGAAAGGTGAAAAGAACCCCGGGAGGGGAGTGAAATAGAACATGAAACCGTGAGCTTACAAGCAATGGGAGTCCTACTCATAGGATGACCGTGTGCCTGTTGAAGAATGAGCCGGCGACTTATAGGCACTGGCAGGTTAAACCGGGAATGGTGGAGCCATAGCGAAAGCGAGTCTGAATAGGGCGATCGTCAGTGTTTATAGACCCGAACCCGGGTGATCTAACCATGGCCAGGATGAAGCTTGGGTGATACCAAGTGGAGGTCCGAACCGACTGATGTTGAAAAATCAGCGGATGAGCTGTGGTTAGGGGTGAAATGCCAATCGAACCCGGAGCTAGCTGGTTCTCCCCGAAATACGTTGAGGCGTAGCGTCTAGTGCTCCAGCAGGGGGGTAAAGCCACCGTTTCGGTGCGGGCTGCGAGAGCGGTACCAAATCGAGACGAACTCTGAATACCCTGTGTGTAACTAGGCAGTCAGACTGTGGGGGATAAGCTCCATGGTCGAAAGGGAAACAGCCCAGACCGCCAGCTAAGGTCCCCAAATCAATGCTGAGTGATAAAGGAGGTGGGATTGCCCAGACAACCAGGAGGTTTGCCTAGAAGCAGCCATCCTCAAAGGAGTGCGTAATAGCTCACTGGTCGAGCGATCCTGCGCCGAAAATGAACGGGGCTAAGCATTGTACCGAAGCTGCGGATTTGAATCGTAAGATTCCGATGGTAGGGGAGCGTTCCATGTGGGGTGAAGCGTTAGCGTAAGCGGGCGTGGACTGCATGGAAGTGAGAATGTCGGCTTGAGTAGCGAAAACATGGGTGAGAATCCCATGCCCCGAAACCCTAAGGGTTCCTCCGGCAGGCTCGTCCGCGGAGGGTTAGTCAGGACCTAAGGCGAGGCCGAAAGGCGTAGTCGATGGACAACAGGTCAACATTCCTGTACCTGTCATGTTTTGGGAAGGGGGACGGAGAAGGCTAGCCCAGCCAGATGTTGGTTACTGGTCCAAGCGTTCGAGGCGTTGAGAGCTGGCGAAAACAGCTTGAGCTGAGGCGTGAGTGCGAGCGGCTACGGCCGCGAAGTGGGTGATGTCAAGCTTCCAAGAAAAGCCCTATACCCGTTAAGGCATGATGGCCTGTACCCGAAACCGACACAGGTGGGGTGGTAGAGAATACCGAGGGGCGCGAGGTAACTCTCTCTAAGGAACTCGGCAAAATGGCCCCGTAACTTCGGGAGAAGGGGTGCCACCGCAAGGTGGTCGCAGTGAAGAGGCCCAGGCGACTGTTTACCAAAAACACAGGTCTCCGCTAAGTCGCAAGACGATGTATGGGGGCTGACGCCTGCCCAGTGCCGGAAGGTTAAGGAAGCTGGTCAGCGCAAGCGAAGCTGGCGACTGAAGCCCCGGTGAACGGCGGCCGTAACTATAACGGTCCTAAGGTAGCGAAATTCCTTGTCGGGTAAGTTCCGACCCGCACGAAAGGCGTAACGATCTGGGCGCTGTCTCGGAGAGAGGCTCGGCGAAATAGAATTGTCTGTGAAGATGCGGACTACGTGCACCCGGACAGAAAGACCCTATGAAGCTTTACTGTAGCTTGGTATTGTGCCCGGGCTCTGAATGCGCAGGATAGGTGGGAGGCTTTGATCCATGGCTTGCGGGTCATGGTGAGCCAACGGTGAGATACCACTCTTTCAGAGCTAGGGTTCTAACGGTCACCCGTCATCCGGGGACCGGACAGTATCAGGTGGGCAGTTTGACTGGGGCGGTCGCCTCCTAAAAGGTAACGGAGGCGCGCAAAGGTTTGCTCAGGCTGGTTGGAAATCAGCCGACGAGTGCAAAAGCAGAAGCAAGCTTGACTGTGAGACCTACAAGTCGAACAGGGACGAAAGTCGGCTTTAGTGATCCGACGGTTCTGAGTGGAAGGGCCGTCGCTCAACGGATAAAAGTTACTCTAGGGATAACAGGCTGATCTCCCCCAAGAGTTCACATCGACGGGGAGGTTTGGCACCTCGATGTCGGCTCATCGCAACCTGGGGCTGAAGTCGGTCCCAAGGGTTGGGCTGTTCGCCCATTAAAGCGGTACGCGAGCTGGGTTCAGAACGTCGTGAGACAGTTCGGTCCATATCCGGTGCACGCGCAGGAACATTGAGAGGATTTCTCCCTAGTACGAGAGGACCGGGAGGAACGCACCTCTGGTGTGCCAGTTATCGTGCCAACGGTAAACGCTGGGTAGCCATGTGCGGAGTGGATAACCGCTGAAAGCATCTAAGTGGGAAGCCCACCTCAAGATGAGTGTTCCCATGGCATAAGCCAGTAAGGTCACGGGAAGAACACCCGTTGATAGGCTCTACGTGGAAGCCGGGTAACCGGTGAAGCGGAGGAGTACTAATAGACCGAGGGCTTGACCATTCCATCCCTTGCCATCCTGACCGGATGACACAGGGATCACGCGCTCAAAGCTTTTGGATCCAGACCGGTTGCTTGTCAACCGCTCCTATGCAGTTCTCAGGGTTCAACCTGGGGGCAAAGACCGGCAAGGGGCCTCAAGAGGCCGTTTGCTTTCCTGGTGTTCATGGCGCTGTGGACCCACTCCGATCCATCTCGAACTCGGTTGTGAAACGCAGCAGCGGCAACGATAGTTGGAGGGTAGCCTCCTGCGAAAATAGCTCGATGCCAGGTCAAACTTTGCTCCACGACGACGCCTCCGATGGCAGCCTGAAGGCTGCGATCGGGGGCGTTTTCGTGTGCCTGGGGATCGATGGCCTCCCCGCTTGACGGCCTCCCCAAGAGCAGCCTCCCCAAGCAGCAGCCTTCCCTAGAGAGAGTCTGCTGACTCAGATGGCTTTGCCTTCAGGGATTCGGAACTGTTAGGGCATCATGATTGATCGGATAGCGTCAAAACGCTTGATGCTTGTGTACGGATGGCAGGGTTGCGGCGGATTTCCCTCACGTTCGCTAATCAGCACTGCATACCCAGCCTCTGCTGCGGCATCCAGTTCGAAGGTGACATCGCTGATGAAAAGGATCCTGCTGGGATCCGTCTGAAGTTCGGTGCAAATGGATCGATAGCTCTCTGCTCTTTGTTTCGCACCTATGCGAGTGTCGAACCAGGCCGAAAACCAAGGGCGCAAATCTCCAAAGCAGCTGTATTGGTAGATGAGTTGCTGTGCACGGACAGAGCCGGAAGAATACACTGCGATTTGTAGTCCCTGATTCTTCCAGTCACGCAGGGCTGGTGGAACATCGGCGTAAATGGGCCCCTGTAAACTCCCGTTGGCATAGCCATGCTCCCAGATCAGTCCTTGAAGCTCCTTGAGAGGGGTGAGTTTGCGATCCTGATGAATCAGCCATTCCAGATAGGGTACGAGCGCATGGTTTCTTGTTGCGTTGAGGCTTGAAGAATTGAATTCACCGGTGAAAGCGCTTCCGGATGTCTGATTGTTGACAATCTCACTAGGGCCAGAGCCAGGGCTGGCAGTAACACTGCCATTGCGATTGCCATTGCCATTGCCATTGTTAGCAATAACAGGTTCTGTTGCCATTCCCGTTCCAGGCTCTGGATCCTTGCCTGATGACTTCCTGCGCAGTTGCACTGCTTCGGGGTCACTCTCCAGGTCCCAGGCTTGCTGCAACTCCTGTACCAGCTCTATGACGGCTGGCTGTTGACCTTGGCTTTTCAGAAAAGATGCGAGGTTGGACCTGGCATAGGGAAACAGCACTTCGCTGACAAAGCTCACCGGGCAGGTGGTCCCTTCAATGTCCAGCAGGATGTGTGTCGTCGTGTCGGGCAAAAGCACGCCAGGGGCTCCGCTGGCTTGGTTGTTGGTGGCGCGATTGGGTTCAGGCATGGTTTGTCTCCATCTGAACGTCGTGTCGCTGTGTGATGGCTGCGTCGGAATGCTCACGGCCGGGCATGGGGGGCATCAGGCTCTGCAGCAGCAGGCGTCGCCACCGCTGTTCGAGAAGAAATTCGAGGATCTCAAGATGGCGCTGGGCCTCGCCCAGATCCCTGCCCCAGGCGTAGAGCCCGTGACCTCCGATCAACAGCCCATGCGGTGCCTGGGCCAGGTGTGGCCGAGCGGCTGAGCTGAGGGACTGCAGGTCCTGATCGTTGGGAAGCACGGGGATGTGAATGGTGGTGGCGTGGGTGCTGACGCCTTGCAGGCCTTTGAGCATCTCCAGGCCGCTGATCGCCAATGCAGCGCAGCCTGATTCCGCCCTCTCCTCCTGGCCCAGAGCCCAGGATGAAAGCAGGGTGGCCGCCTGGGAGTGGGTGTGCAGCACGGCCCCGGCGCCAGCCTCGGCGACGATCGCCAGATGCAGCAGGGTTTCGGCACTGGCTTTGCCGTGTCCGCTGATCACGCGTGCGTTCCCATCGACGAGGATCAACTGTTCGGGCTCTACCGAGCCCTTGTCCACGCCGCTGGGTGCCATCAACAGCTGCAGGGGCTCCTGCTGCCTGACACAACTGAAATTGCCTCCCGTGCCATCGCACCAACCGCGCTGGTGGATGGCAACCATGGCCTCAGTGAGTTGGGTCGCCAGGGACTCCAAACCGGATCGTTCGGAAACTCCATCCATCCAAGCGCGTCGCGGCGCCCGGGTTCACTGCTGGCAGAGCGGGCACCAGTGGCTGCTGCGCCCGGCCAGCTTGTCGCGGCGCAGCATGGTGCCGCAGCGGCGGCAGGGTTCGCCGCCGCGTCGATAGACCCAGGCCACACCGCCATAGTTCCCATTGGTGCCTGTGAGATCACGGAAGTCGCTGAAGGTGGTGCCGCCGGCGCCGATGCTGGCCCGCAAAATCCTCAGCAGGGCCCCATGCAGGCGTTCCAGCTGAGGACGCTTCAGCTCGCCAGCTGGAGTGTGGGGTCTGATGCCGGCTTCGAACAGCGATTCATCGGCATAGATGTTGCCCACTCCGGCCACCAGCCGTTGATCGAGCAGGGCGTTCTTGATGGGCCGTGACGAACCCTGCAGGGCCTGTTGCAGATGGCTGGCTGTGAACTCAGGGCTGAACGGTTCAGGCCCGAGTCGCTGCAGTCCGGTGATCACTTCGGCAGGAGCCTGATCAGGGGGCACCCACCACATCTGCCCGAAGCTGCGGGTGTCGACGAAGCGGAGTTCATGGCCGTGCGGATCAAAGATCCGCACCCGTGTGTGGCGGCAGGGCTCTGCTGACTCTGGAAGCCAGAGGAACTGGCCGGTCATGCGCAGATGCACCCCCCAGGTTCCGGCGCTGACACCCGCTCTGTCCGTCAGGGTCGCCAGCAGGTACTTGCCGCGCCGTTGCCAATGCTGCAGGCTGCAGCCCTGCAGTGCGACACAGAAGAGCTCGGCAGGCTGGGGGTGGGCGATGGTGCGCGCAAGTCGCACCTCAACAGCGGCCACCGTCATGCCGCGGGTCTGCTGCTCCAGGCCTCGGCGGACGGTTTCGACCTCGGGCAGCTCCGGCACGGGCGCTTGGTGGTGATCGGTCTGCGCTGTGACGCAGGGATGGCCTCATCGTGCCACCCAGCGCTCTGCTGGCGGGTTCTTCTGGTGGATGGCTCTGCCTGCCTTGGGCCGCAGGATGGACATCCAGAGCAGTCAGTGTGAGGCGGACACAGTGCCGCGAAACAGTAAAACAGCCTGCCTGGAATTCCAGACAGGCTGACCTTGTTTCAGTTGTGATTGAGGGGTTTGGAGGTGATTCAGGCTGAATGCCCGGCACACGTGCCACCTCCCGCTCCGGGGTCAAGCGGAACGGCTTTGCTGGGCTGACCTGCCCTGAAGACGGATCAGCGCATTGAGGACGCCATGCAGCAAAGGCATCGCCCTGGCACTCAGGCCTTCTCGAGTTCGTACTCGGCGAAGTTGTTGGTGTTGATGCCGCCTTCGGAGCCGCTGTAACCGTTGTAGTTGACTTTCTCGAAGCGCACAATCACGGGATAACGGATCCCGGAGGTGTCGATCGACGCCACGGTGCCGACGTCGTTGAACCAGTAGGACTCAGGGCGCTTGATGCGCACCTTGTCGCCGCGGGAGATGGCCATCGCTGCGCGTGAAGTGGGTGGCTGTCAACGGGACGTTACCCGTGGGCCGTGGCGCTGGCGGAAGCGCGTCACGATTCGTCGCCGTCCTGGGGCCGTGGCACGATCGCCTCTCGCCCCCGTGTTCGTGTCATGGATCCGATCGAGGCTCCCGCGCTCAGCCTCGAGCTTCCGGATCCGGACTCCGACGCGATCAGCACCATGGAATTCCTGGCCCGCCTCGAGGCGGCCTGGCAGGTGTGCGATCGCTTCGACCTGCAGACCGAAATCTGGCGCGGCAGGATCCTCCGGGCGGTCCGCGACCGCGAGAAGCGCGGCGGCGAGGGTCGCGGCACCGGTTTCCTGCAGTGGTTGCGGGAGCAGGAGATCAGCAAGACCCGGGCCTACACCCTCATCCAGCTGGCCGAGTCTGCCGATGGACTGGTGGGTGGCGGCTTGCTGGAGGAGGCCAGTGTCAACCTCTTTTCCAAACGCGCCTTCCTAGAAACGGCCCAGGCGGAGCCGGAGGTACAGCAGATGGTGAGCGAGGCCGCCAATGAGGGGCAGCAGATCACCCGCAAGCAGGTGAAGCGCCTGGCCGACGAATTCACGGCCGCCACCAGCCCCTTGCTGCCTGAGGAGATCCGCCAGCGCACCGCCGAGAATCTGCTGCCGCCCAGGGTGGTGGCTCCGCTGGTCAAGGAGCTGGCCCAGCTGCCCGAGGAGCAGCAGCAGGATCTGCGGCGGGTGCTGCAGGACGAGCCTGAGCTGGATCGGGTCAAGGATGTGACCCTCACGGCCCGCTGGTTGCGCAAGGCTGCGGAGGCCGGATTGGCGGTTCGCGCCTTTCAGCACGACCATCTCGATCTGGAGAAGGCGATGCAGGAGGCGCAGCGCCTCGATGCCCTCGGCCTGCTCGCTGATGCGGTGGGGCAGGCCCAGCAACTGGAGGCGGCGGTGCTCAAGCTCCACACCAGCTGGCGTCGGCTGGGAGGCTTGTACGAGCGCCTCTGGGTGGAAAGCGGCAGCAGCACGCCCCACCTGCGTGAGCTGCTGAATGCGTTGCAGACCCTCAGCGGCAGCACCCTGAGGGTTTCCCTCGGCGAGCTGGCCGGCGGCAAGCGGCTGCGGCTGCAGCTGGTGGAGGAAGCCCCCGATCAACTGCAGCCCCCGCCGTTGCCCTGAGCCGGCACGATTTGACAGCCGCAGGAACGTGTGTTCTGGTGGAACGAAGAGATGGTGTCGTTGTTGTGCCTCAAATCCACCCGGTTCCGTCATCGCATTCAGCCTGTTAGGCCAGATCAGTGGTGCGATCTGGTCGTGCCATCCGGTCCACGCGGCTGCTGTGCGACGCGACCACAGGCGCCGCCCCTCATCGCTTGGATTCCCCAGGTTGTGAGTTCGAGCGAGCACAGTCGGGATGTGGGACCTGCTCTGCTCGCAGCCCTGTCGACGTCAGCTTGGGATCCCCGTGTGTCGTCGCATCGCGAGGCCACCAGGACTTCGACAGCACCTGGCGCTCTGAGGAATGCCGATCGCAGGCTCCGCGCTTCCAGTCCCCCAGCTCCGTCAGCCCCGTTGACCTGAACCCTGCTGTTCAATTGTTGGCCCCGTTCTGACTCTTTATTCTTTTTCTGCATGATTGTTCTCGATTCAGCTCCCAATCCAGCGAATCCCGCAAGCGAAGGCTGCAGCCCAAGCGGCAGTTCCAGCGCCAGCCATAGCGCTAACCCAAACAGCGGCACCAACGGCCAGAGCGATTTTGTGCTGGTGTATCACCGCTCCCCCTACGACGAGCAGATCGACGCCGACGGCACCCGCCACTGGGTGGATCAGACCAGTCCGAATGGAATCATTCCCACCCTGCGGAATCTGTTCAGTGAACAGCCGCGGGGAACCTGGATCGCCTGGCGCAAGGAGGCGGACGAGGGGGTTGTCGTTTCGGATGAGCGTCTGCAGATCCGCGCATCGGTGAATATCACCTTGCGGCGGCTGCCGCTGACCGAGACGCAGATTTCGAGCTTCTATCACGTGACTTCGAAGGAGTCGTTCTGGCCGATCCTTCATTCCTTCCCGGGCTATTTCAGCGTCGATAATTCCGATTGGCAGATTTTTGAGCAGGTGAACGAGTCCTTCGCCAGGGCGGCCTGCGAAGAGGCGGCACCGGGGGCCACGATCTGGGTGCATGACTACAACCTCTGGCTTGCACCGGCGTTCATTCGCCGTCAGCGGCCGGATGTGCGCATTGCCTTCTTCCATCACACGCCTTTCCCCTCGTGTGATGTGTTCAGCATCCTTCCCTGGCGCGACGCCATCGTCGACAGCCTGCTCTGCTGCGACCTCGTGGGCTTCCACATCCCGCGCTACGCCAATAACTTCGCCCATGCGGCCATCTCCCTGCGCGGCGCCACGGCTGGGGCGTCCGTGGCGGTGGAGGACAAGTTCCGGCGGACCGGCAGTGCCCTCGCTGAACCGATGGCCATTCCCTGGCTGGAACATCAGGGCAGGCGCGTGCGTCTGGTCTCCTCACCGGTTGGAACATCACCCGACCTGATCCGGGCCCTGGCTGACAAGCCGGCGGTGCAGGCCACAGCGCGCACGATCGCCGAGCAGCACGAGGGCCGCACCCTGATCCTCTCGGCCTCCCGGGTGGACTACACCAAGGGCAACGAGGAGATGCTGCTCACCTACGAGCGCCTGCTCGAAAACCAGCCCGACTGGCATGGCCGCCTCGAGCTGTTCCTGGCCTGTGTGGCTGCCGCCAGTGGCATGCGTATCTATGACGAGATCCAGCGCTCGGTGGAGGAAGTGGTGGGTCGCATCAATGGCCGCTTCGGCCGGATCGATTGGACACCGGTGCGTTTGTCGACAGTGCGGACCCCTTACGAAGACCTGGTGGCCTGGTTCGGACAGGCCGACATCTGCTGGATCACCCCGCTGCGGGACGGCCTCAACCTGGTGGCCAAGGAATACGTGGCGGCCCGCCGCGGCCAGGCGGGAGTGCTGGTGCTCTCGGAATTCAGCGGTGCCTCGGTGGAGCTGCAGGATGCCCTGCTCACCAACCCGTATTCGCACCGCAGCATGGATGAGGCGATCGCGGCGGCCCTGGTGATGCCAGTTGAGGAGCAGCGCCGCCGCATGGAGGGCATGACCGGCGCCGTGGAGACGTTCACCGTGCAGCACTGGGCCGAAGAGCAGCTGGGCGTTCTGCGGGCCTTGTGACCCGGCCACCTCGCGAGCTCTGGACCCGGCGCTTGGCACTGGGGCTGCTGGCGGCCCTGGTGGTGGCGCTGTTGCTGCCGGTGTCCATCGCCGTGGCCCGGCCCGCGGTCACGATCCGGGTGCTGATGCCGGCGCCCTTCGTCGATGCCACCGCCGCCACGGTGGAGGCCTTCAACCGCAGCCATCCGCGGCTGACCATCGCCGTGACCCGTGGTCCCTTCGAGACCGAATCCGTCTCGGATCTGGCGATCAGCAGCCTGCTGCTGGGCGACAGCCCCTACGACCTGCTGCTGATGGACGTCAGCTGGACGGCCAAGTACGCCGCCGCCGGCTGGTTGTTGCCCCTCGACGATCGGCTCGGTCCCGATCCCCTGGCCGGTGTGGTGTCCGGCGCCCGGCAGGGCAACGTGATCGATGGCCATCTCTGGCGGGTGCCGATGGTGGCCTCGATGGGGCTGCTCTACTGGCGCACCGATCTGATGGAGCGTCCACCCCGGACGCCCGCCGAACTTGTGGCCGTGTCTCAGCAGCTGCAGCAGCAGGGCCGGGTGCGTTGGGGCTTTGTCTGGCAGGGGCGCCAGTACGAGGGCCTGATCTGTGATTTTCTGGAGGTGCTGCACGGCTTTGGCGGCCGCTGGGAGCCGGATCTGACGCCGGGTCTGGGGCTGGAGCAACCCGAGGCGGCAGCAGCGGCGGGCTGGTTGCGGCAGCTGCTCGTCGACGGCATCAGCCCGGCGGCGGTGGCCAATTTCGCTGAACCGGAGACCCTGCAGGCGTTCGAGACCGGCGACGTCGCCTTCATGCGCAACTGGCCCTATGCCTGGAGCGAGCTGCAGAAGCCGGGCAGCCGCGTGGCCGGCAAGGTGGGGGTCACCACCATGGTGGCGCAGCCTGGCCAGTCCCCCGCCGCGACCCAGGGCAGCTGGGGCCTATCGGTGCTGCGCGGCAGCTCCCATCCTGATCAGGCGGTGGAGGTGCTCCAGGCCCTGACTGGAGCCGACAGCCAGCGCCGGTTGGTGAAGGACTGGGGCAACACCCCCACCCTGACGGCCCTGTTTGAGGATCCGGAGCTGCTGGCTGCCTCTCCAACCCTGCCGGAGCAGCTCCGGGCCCTGGAATACGCCGTGCTGCGGCCAATCACACCGGCCTACGCCCAGTTGAGCGACATCCTGCAGCGGCAGCTCAGCGATGTGATCACCGGCGGACTGCCGGCCGCTCAGGCCATGCGGCGGGCGGGCCTGGCCAGCACCCTGCTGCTGGAGTCCACCGGCGGAGAGGGGACGGGGGCATGAGCCGAACGCTGCGCGCCAACCTCGTCACCCTGGCGTTGATCGCCCCGGCGCTGCTGTTGCTGCTGGCGGTGTTCGTCTGGCCGATGGGCTACTACGGCTGGCTGAGTCTGCAGGCCCAGTCGGTGTTCACGGGCCTGGAGCCCGTGCCGGTGGGCCTGGCCAACTGGCAGCGGCTGCTCGGGGACGGCCGCTTCTGGCAGGACGCCGGTCAGACATTGCGCTTCTCCGGCGTTTCCGTGGGACTGGAGCTGCTGCTTGGCCTGGCCATTGCCCTGGTGCTGCATCAGCGCTGGCCGGCACGGGGGGTGGTCAGAAGCCTCACCCTGCTGCCCTGGGCCCTGCCCACCACGGTGATGGCCCTGGGCTGGCGCTGGATCTTCAACGATCCCAACGGGCCGATCAACGGCTTGCTCCAGAGCGTGGGGCTGGCCACGCTGCCCTTTCTGGCGTCTCCCCAGCTCGCCTGGATCGCGGCGGTGGTGGCGGACGTCTGGAAGACGACCCCGTTCGTGGCGCTGGTGTTGCTGGCGGGGTTGCAGATGATTCCCGCCGATCTCTACGAAGCTCTGGCGCTTGAGGGTGGTACCAGTTGGCAGGCCTTGCGGCGCATCACCCTGCCGTTGCTGCGGCCCTACATCTTTCTGGTGCTGCTGTTTCGACTCGCCCAGGCCCTGGGCGTGTTTGATCTGATCGCGGTGCTCACCGGCGGTGGGCCGGCGGGCAGCACCGAGAGCCTGGCGGTGTACGCCTATCTCAATGCCATGCGTTTCCTCGATTTCGGCTACAGCGCCACCGTGATGCTGGGCATGTTCCTGCTGTTGCTGCTTTCTGCCCTTCTGCTGTTGCTGTGGCGGCGAGCCGCCGAGGCCTGAACGCCGCTGATCTCCGCCATGCTGATCTCCGCCATGACGTCTCCCTCTCGTTCCTCGGATCCCATGGCTGGAGGCCCCATGCCCAGAGGTCCTATGGCCAGTGGTGCCGGTTCGATTCCCGCCTCAGCCCTTTTCGGCCGAGTCCTGGCGGTGGGGCTGCTGCTGTTCTGGAGCCTCGGGCCGATGGTCTGGCAGCTCTACACGTCGTTGCGCACTCCCGAAGCCCTGCTGGCGGGCTGGGCCGGGTTGGCCAGCGGCTGGACGCTGGCGAATTACGCCCAGATCCTCACGGGAGATCCTCCCTTCTGGCGCTATCTGCTCAACAGCACCCTGGTGGGCGGTGTCAGCACGCTGCTCACCCTGCTGCTGGCCATCCCCTGTGCCTATGGCCTGGCGCGGCGCTCCGGGGCGCTGCGGCTGGTGATGGGGGGCACTCTGCTGGCCACGGCGGTGTTCCCTTACGTGTTGCTGTTCCTGGCCCTGCTGGAGGTGGCCCGTCACTTCGGGCTCGCCAACAACCTGCTGGCGCTCTGCCTGCCCTATGCGGGGTTGTCCCTGCCCCTGGCGGTGCTGTTGTTGCAGGCGGCCTTTGCTGAGCTGCCCCCGGAACTGGAGGAAAGCGCTGTGCTGGAGGGGCTCAGCCTGTTGCAGCGCCTGCGCTGGATCCTGCTGCCGCTGCTCGGTCCGGCGGTGTTCAGCACGGCACTGCTGGTGTTCCTGTTCAGCTGGAATGAGTTCCCCATCGCCCTCACCTGGCTGAGCCGCAGCGAGCTGCTCACCCTGGCGCCGGCCATGGCCCGCATCGCCGGCTCCTCGGTGTACACCGTGCCCTACGGAGCCTTTGCCGCCGCCACGGTGCTGGGCAGCGTGCCGCTGCTGGTGCTGCTACTGGTGTTCCAGCGCCCGATCGTGGCGGGGCTCACCCAGGGGGCGATCAAGGGATGACGACACCTACTCCGACCACGCCTGCGTCAGTCACGGTGACTGCAGCGACAGCCAGTCCGGCCATGGCTGGCAGCCTGCGGCTTGAGCAGCTGCTGCGGCGGATCGGGACGCGCACGATCGTCGATCATCTCGATCTCACCGTCGCAGGCGGCGATTGCCTGGCGCTGCTGGGCCCCAGTGGATGCGGCAAGAGCAGCATTCTGCGATTGATCGCCGGCCTGGACTGGCCCGATGCGGGGCGGATCCTGCTGGCGGGCCGCGACATCACGACCCTGCCACCGGTGCGGCGCCAAGTGGGCATGGTGTTCCAGAGCTATGCCCTGTATCCGCATCTGAGCGTGGCGCGCAATCTCTCACTCGGGATGGAGATGCGCGGGGTGGCCCGGGCCACGATCGAGCGCGAGCTGGATCGGGTGTTGGCGCTGCTGCAGCTCGAGGAGCTGCGTGGCCGGCGGCCGGCCGATCTGTCGGGCGGGCAGCGGCAGCGGGTCGCCTTGGCCCGGGCTCTACTGCGCAGGCCGCAGGTCTTCCTGCTGGACGAGCCGATGAGCAATCTCGATGCCCAGCTGCGCGAGGAACTGCGGCCCCAGCTGCGCACGATCCTCTGCGGCGGCAGTGCCCCGGTGGTGTACGTGACCCATGACCAGCAGGAGGCGATGGGCATCGCCGATCGGATCGCCGTGCTGCGGGACGGCCGCCTGCAGCAGTGCGGCACCCCTCAGCAGCTCTACGAGCAGCCAGCCAACGCCTTTGTGGCCCGCTTCATTGGACGGCCGGAGATCAATCTGCTTCCCCAGCCCGATGGATCTCTGCTGGGGGTGCGCCCGGAGCATCTCCATCCCGTTGTGGAGGGGGGGATTGCGGCGAGCCTGCTCAGCCGCGAATGGCATGGCGCCAGCCAGCAGCTGCTGCTGTCCACGTCCTACGGACCGTTGCGCTGGGTGTGCAATGGGGACCAGCCGGTGGAGGCTGAGCTGCGCCTGGGCTGGGAGCCCCGGCGGGTCCATCGCTTCGATGGCGGCTCCGGCCTGCGCCTGCCGGACTGAGGGCCTCGCTGGCCTGAGCGTTCCCGTTCCTGCCCCACGATGTCGCCCAGCTCCTCCCGTCGCCGCCGTCAGGCCCCGCCCAGGTCAGCGAGCCGGCTGCCCCACTGGTGGGAAGGCTGCGTGATTTATCAGCTGATGCCGCGCAGCTTCGCTGACGCGACCGGTGATGGCATCGGTGATCTGGCCGGCATCATCGACAAGCTGCCGTACCTCGAGTGGCTCGGGATTGATGCCATCTGGCTGACACCCCCCTATCCGTCTCCCTTGCGGGATGGGGGCTACGACATCACCGATTTCACGGCCATCCATCCGGATCTGGGCAGTCTGGACGACTTCCGGCTGCTGCTGGATCGGGCCCATGGCCGCGGCATCCGCCTGATCCTCGATCTGGTGCTCAATCACACCAGCGTGCTGCACCCCTGGTTTCAGCGGGCCCGCTGGGCGGCCCCGGGCACCCCCGAGCGGGAGTTCTTCGTGTGGCGCGACGATGATCGCGGCTACGCCGACGCCCCGGTGCTGTTCCGCCATTTCGAGTCATCGAACTGGGAATGGGACGCGATGGCGGGCCAGTACTACCTGCATCGCTTCCTGCGTCACCAGCCTGATCTCAACTACGCCAACCCCGCCGTGGAGGAGGCCATGCTGCAGGTGGTCGACTTCTGGCTGGAGCAGGGGGTGGATGGCTTCCGCCTCGATGCGGTGCCCTTTCTGTTCGAGGCCGAGCACAGCCGCTGTGAGGGCCTGCCCGAAACCCATGCCTTCCTGCGGCGCCTGCGCTCCCGGGTGGACGCCTGCGGCCGGGATGTGCTGCTGCTGGCGGAGGCGATCCAGCCGGTGCGCGAATCGGCCCCCTACCTGGCGGATGACGAACTCCATGCCGCCTTCGATTTCGCCCTCACGGCCCATCTGTTTGCCGCCGTAGCGAGTGGCCGCTGCGATGACCTGCTCACCTGCCTCAGCCATGCCCAGGAGATGGTGCCCGGCTGCCGCTGGGCGCTGCCGCTGCGCAACCACGACGAGCTCTGGCTCGGTGATGGTCATCTCGTGGAGCAGAGCGTGATCGAGGCGATCCTTAACGGCTTCCCGGAAGGCCGCGACCACTGGCTCAACTGGGGCATCAACCGCCGGCTCGCCCCCCTCCTCAATGGCGATCCCCGGCCCAACACCCTGCTGCATGGCCTGCTCTACAGCCTGCCCGGCTTGCCCTGCCTCTACTACGGCGATGAGCTGGGTATGGGCGACTGGCCGGGGTTGCGGGACCGTGACGCCAACCGCACGCCGATGGCCTGGACCCGTGCCGCCAACGGCGGCTTTTCGACGGCTCCCGATCCGTTGCTGGTGCTGCCCCCGATCACGGCACCGGGCTTTGACTACCGCATGGTGAACGTGGAGGTGCAGCAACAGCTCTCCGGCTCCCTGCTCAACTGGCACCACCGCATGCTCACCAGCCGGCGGTTGCTGCCGGCCCTGCGCCATGGCGATGTGGTGTGGCTGGAGAGCGGCCATCCCGGCGTGCTCTGCTACGCCCGCCATTGCCCCGAGTGCCAGGACGGGGATGCCCTCCAGCCGTCGATGACCGTGGTGGTGGCGGCGAACGTGTCGTCTGCCGGTGCGTCCACCCAGCTGGATCTGGGGCGTTGGCAGGGCAGCCGCATGCGCGACACCCTCTGGGGCTGCGAATTCCCGGCGGCCAGCGACGCCTGGTTCGTGTATCTGCCCGCCTATGGCTTCTTCTGGTGGCTGGTGGGGGAGTGAGGCAGGCGGCTGGTCCCCAGCCCTATGACCCTGCGTGCACACCCTCCTCGTCCAGCAGCTGTCGCACCGGCTCCTTCAGCCGTTCCGCTTCGGCGGTGTCCACGAAGGCGAGGCGGCAGCGCCGCGCCAGCACGTCCTCAGGGTCGCGCACCCATTCGTGGCGGGCCATGTGGCGCACCTCCGCGGCTGTGAGCGGAATCACGCTGCTGAGCGGTTCCCGTTCCGCGGCATGGGAGGCGCAGGCCAGTACGGCCTCCGCCTCCAGCCCGTGGCTGGCCAGCAGATGGGCGCTCAAGCCGGCGGCCCCGGCTGGACCGAGCTGCTCCTGAAGGGTTTCCGTGAGCCTCTGCCGCAGGGCGGCGAGCCCGGTTGTGGTCTGGGCGGCAGCGGTGGCGCTGCCGACGATCGGCGCGGCCTTGGGGGCCGGCAGGGTCTGACCCAGTTCGGCGGTCACGGCGGCGAGCGCCTCCAGCGCCATCGTGCGGCAGGTGGTCCACTTCCCCCCCAGCACGCTGACCAGTCCGCAGGGCAGGCGCTCGACGCTGTGCTCCCGCACCACGCCGGCGGTGCTGGTGGCGGCCTCATCCGGCAGCAGCAGCGGCCGTCCGCCGGCCCAGCGGCTGCTCACCTGCGGGCTCTGAACCGATGGGAACCAGCGGCGCACATAGTCGAGCAGATAGGCCTCCCCTTCTGGGCTGGGCTGCTCGGCAGCGGCGGCGGGGCAGGCGGTGTCGGTGGTGCCCACCAGCGTGCGCCCGAAGAACGGCAGCATGAACAGGACCCGGCCGTCGTCGGTGGAGGGCACCAGCAGGCCGGTGCCGGCGGGACACAGGGCCTGCTCCAGGACCAGGTGCATGCCGCGACTCACCTGCAGCCGTGATGGCAGATCCGGCGCCGCCAGGCGCCGCACGGCGTCGGCGCCGATGCCGGCGGCATTGACCACCACCCGAGCCTCCACCTGGCAGCGCTGGCCGTCGGCTGCCTCCAGCACCGCGCCGCAGAGCCGGCCGTTCTTCTGCAACAGCTCCACCACCGGCGTGTGGGGCCGCACCAGGGCCCCGTGGCGTGCGGCGGTTCGGGCGATCAGCAGATTCAGCCGCGCATCGTCGAACTGCCCGTCGCTGTAGAGCACGCCGCTGTGGCCAGGTGCCAGATCCGGCAGCAGCCGCTGCACCTCCTTCGCCTGGGCGCAGCGGCTGGCGCCGATCGATTCCCGGCCTGCCAGGAGGTCGTAGAGCCCCAGACCGATGGCGTAGTAGGCCTGTGCCAGTGGTTGACGGGTGGGCAGCAGCAGCTCCAGCCGATGGGCCAGGAAGGGCACGGCCTTGAGCCAGTGGCCCCGTTCCGCCAGGGCTTCGCGCACCAGCCGCAGCTGACGCCGATCCAGGGTGCGGAAGGCCAGCTCCAGGTAGCGCACACCGCCGTGCAGCAACTTGGTGCTGCGGCTGCTGGTGCCGCTGGCGATGTCGCGGGCATCCACGAGGGCCACGGACAGGCCGCGGCGCACGGCCTCCAGGGCGAGGGTGGCTCCGGTGGCGCCGGCCCCGATCACCAGCAGGTCGTAGGGACCGGTCAGCGAACTCGCGTCTGGATCGATGGGCGGACGGTCGCTCGGCATGGGGATGGGGAAGGACGGGATGTCGGGAGACAGCGCGGCTGCGTGGCCGTGGTGAGGGGGCTGCGCTGGCCAGAGCCGTTCGGTGGCTTGCTTCGCTCAGCTCTGATCGTGTTCATGGTCTTGATCTGCCCAGCCCAGGCTGCGGCGTACCGCCTCGTGCCAGCGCTGCCGCCAATGGTGGCGCTGCTCCGGCGTCAACTGCGGCTGGAAGCATCGGGGGGGGGGCTCGCCGGGCACCTGATTCCAGGCCTCCAGTCCCGGCACCACCCCGGCCATCACCCCCGCGAGCAAGGCCACACCGCGGCTGGTGCTCTCCAGGTCTGAGCGGCGGTACACCGTCAGGCCGGTGCTGTCGGCCTGGGCCTGCAGCAGCGGATCGGAAGCCGCCGCACCGCCATCGGCCACCAGGTTCTGCAGGGGGGCGTTCAATGCGTCGCCGGCCAGTTCCACCAGGGTGGCCACCGCCAGGGCAATGCCCTCCAGTGCCGCCCGGGCCACATGGCCGCGGCTGGTGTCGCGACCCAGACCGATCATCAGGCCGCGGGCGAAGGGATCCCAGTGGGGCGTCCCCCAGCCCGTGAAGGCGGGCACCAGCATGAGGCCGCCACTGTCCGGCACGGAGGCCGCCAGGGCATTCACCTCCTCGGTCTGCTGAATCAGGCCGAGGCCATCCCGCAGCCACTGGATCACGGTGCCGGCGTTGAGCAGGCTGCCCTCGAGGCAGTAGGTGGGACTGCTCCCGGCCATGCTCCAGCCCCAGGTGCTGAGCAGGCCCTGGCTGGAGCGGCGGATCTCAGGGCCGGTGTTGCTCACCAGGAAGGCGCCGGTGCCGTAGGTGCACTTGGCGGCGCCGGGCTGCAGGCAGCCCTGGCCCAGGGTTGCCGCCTGCTGGTCTCCCAGCACCGCCTGGACCGGAACCCCCGCGAAGGGCAACCCGGCCGCGATCGTGGTGAAGGCGTCGCCGCTGTGGTGCAGCTCCGGCAGGGCCTCTGGCGGAATTCCCAGCACTGCGCACAGCTCTGGATCCCAGCAGCCCCGTTCCAGGTCCATCAGCAGGGTGCGGCTGGCGTTGCTGCGGTCGGTGGCATGACAGTGGCCGCCGCTGAGGCGCCAGAGCAGCCAGCTGTCCACCGTGCCGAAGCAGAGGTTGCCGTTGGCGGCGGCCGAGGCGGCGGCGGCCTGGTGCTGCAGCAGCCAGACGATCTTGCTGGCACTGAAGTAGGGGTCCACCAGCAGCCCGGTGCGCTGCCTCAGCAGTGTCTCCAGCCCCTCCTGCCTCCAGTGGCTGCAGATCCCGGCGGTGCGCCCGTCCTGCCACACGATCGCCGGCCCCAGCAAGGCGCCGCTCTGGCGCTCCCACAGGAGGGTGGTTTCGCGCTGATTGGCGATGCCGGCCGCCACGACCGCCCGCCGCTGTTCCGGGGTGAGGGCCTGCTCCAGTTGCTGCAGGGCCGTGAGCTGGCTGATCCAGATCTCCTCCCCGTCCTGCTCCACCCAGCCATCGGCGGGGTAGCGACAGGTCAGGGGGGCGCTGCAGCTGAGCAGCCTCTGGCCGCTGGCGGTGTGGAGCGTGGCCCGGGAGCTGGTGGTTCCCTGATCGAGGGTCAGCAGGAGCGGTTCGGCCATGCTGGTGTCACCGTTCGCGTCCCTTGAACCGTGGTAGCGGCGGGACCCTGGGTTCTGCAGGGGATTGATCAGGAATCGATGGGCTTTGCAACGGTCGCTCAGGCACCTCGCTCAGGCCCTGGTTCAGGCCCCTGCCGGAGGGCGGCGGTAGCCTGTGTCACGGCTGAGCGGTGGCGATGGACACCATCCGGGCGGAGACGGCCGCAGGCGCCGCAGGTTCGATCGCTGCAACCGCCGCCGCAACTGCTGAAACGGCCCCGGACCCCCTCACCGCCACCCTGGCGCGTCATTTCGGCTGGTCCAGCTTCAGGCCCGGGCAACGGCCTGTGGTGGAGGCCCTGCTGGCCGGACGCGATTGCCTGGCGGTGTTGCCGACCGGGGGCGGCAAGTCGCTCTGTTATCAGCTGCCGGCCCTGGTCCGAGGTGGCCTGGTGCTGGTCATTTCCCCCCTGGTGGCCCTGATGCAGGACCAGGTCGACCAGTTGCAGCGCCGCGGCATTGCGGCGGCCAGCCTGCACGGTGGAGTCTCCCTGCCGGAGCGGCGGGCACTGCTGCAGCGCTTGCGGGACAACAGGCTCCGGCTGCTCTATCTCGCCCCCGAACGGCTGCAGGGGGAGGCCAGCCGTCAGCTGCTCGATGAGGTGATGGGCACGGGCCGGGTGGTGGCCCTGGCGGTGGACGAGGCCCACTGCATCAGTGCCTGGGGCCACGATTTCCGGCCCGATTACCGCCGGCTGGGCCAGTTGCGGCAGCTCTGTCCCGGCGTTCCCCTGGTGGCCCTCAGTGCCACGGCGGCGCCCCAGGTGCGGGCCGACATCATCCGGCTGCTGCGGCTGCAGCGCCCCTTGATTCAGGTGCGTTCCGCCCGGCGCAACAACCTGGCCTACGCCATGCAGCGTCGCCCGGCCGATCCGTTGCCGCTGCTTCTGGAGGCGGTGCAGCAGGCCCGTGGCGCGGTGCTGATCTATGCCCGCACCCGCCGCTCCGTGGAGCAGTGGGCCGAGCGGCTGACGCTGGCGGGAGTGGAAGCGATCGCGTATCACGCCGGCATGGATCCGGAGAGTCGCCAGCTGGCGCTGGAGCATTTCCAGCGCTCCCCCCAGCCGGTGCTGGTGGCCACCATGGCGTTCGGCATGGGGGTGGATCGGCCCGATGTGGGCCTTGTGCTCCATCTCGATCTGCCCGCCAGTCCGGAGGGCTACCTGCAGGAATCGGGCCGGGCCGGCCGCGACGGTCTGCCAGCCCGCTGTCTGGTGCTGTTTGATCCGATCGATCGCACCAGCCTCGGCTGGGCCATCCGGGCCTCCACCCAGCAGGACCGGGGTGGGGTGTCAGGGTCGGGCCGCGAGCCTGAGGATCAGCGGGCGGAGCTGGCCCAGCGGCAGTTACGCCGCATGGAGGCGGTGGCGGAGGGGGAGGGTTGTCGCGAGCAGGCGTTGCTGATGGCGGTGGGAGAGATCAGCCCTCCCTGCGGCCGCTGTGACAATTGCCTGGAGAAGCCCTCCCGGCAGGATTGGTCGGAGCCGGCGGTGCGTCTACTCGGGGCTCTGCAGGAACGGCGGGGCCGGGATCTGCGCAGCCTGGTGGAAGACCTGGCCGAGGCCCATGGGGAGCCGGAGGACCGGTGGGCCTGGCTGGTGCGGCGGCTGGTGCAGGAGGAGCTGATCCACGAAAGTGACGACGGATCGCAGCGCCTGTGGCTGCGGGTCAGCGGCGAACATTTCCTGCGGGAGCCCTGGCCCCTCCCCTGGGCCGGCTGACGCGGATCGGCGGTTCAGGTCAGATCAGCTGGTGCGGGTCTTGCAAAGGTCGGTGATCAGCTGCTGTTCGAACTCGCTCTGGGGTGGGTCCCAGCTCTTCCACTGCCCCGACTGGCCGGTGGCGTTGAGCCGGCGTGCCGAACAGTTGATGGCCAGGTAGAGCGGCTGTCCCTCGCCATTGAGGCTGGGGGTCACGAAACTGCCGCCCATCGGTTGCCAGTTGGCCCAGTCCACCTGCAACGGCCCGTAGGTGCGCCAGTCCGGTTGGGATGGCTTTGCGGCGGCGGTTGCCGTTGTGGCCTTGGCCTGGATGGGTTGGGCGGCGGCAGGCTTCGCCGGGACTGGTTTCACTGCTGGAGTGGCAGTGGCGACCTGGGCTGCGGGTGCTGGCTGTGCAGCAGGAGCCTGTTGTGCTGCAGCGACAGGTTGTGACGCCGAGACCGGTTTTGCGGTGGCCGTGGAGGCGCTGGTCGTCTGTGGGCTGGTGCTGGCCTGGGAGGCCGGTGGTCTGGGGGCGGCGGCTGGTCGGGGCGCAGCCGGTTTGGGAGCGGGAGCGGCCGTGCCCTTGAGGCGCAGGCGGCTGCCTGCTTCCACGTGGTTGGGATCGGTGATCCGGTTGATGGCCACCAGGTTGGTCAGACTGATGCCATAGCCATCGGCGATCTGCGACAGGCTTTCGCCGCTGCGCACCACGTGTTCGCTGGCCTTGCGGTCATAGGTGCGAGCTGGAGCGGCGGGTTTTGCGGTGGCCTTGGTGACGGGTTTGGCGGGCAACACCAACCTGGTGCCGGCCTCGACCCGATCGGGATCGGCCAGGCGATTGAGTTGCAGCAATCGGCTCACGGAGGTGCCGTGGCGATCGGCGATTTCTGAGAGGGTCTCACCCGGCTGCACGCTGATGCTGCTTCCAGCCGGAGGCGGCGCTGCGCTGCTGGAGCCGCTGCGGCTGGTGGTTGACGACAAGGCCAACCGGCGACCTGCTTCCACATGGTCGGCATTGCGGATGCCGTTGATCTGCATCAACCTGCTCAGGCTCACGCCATGGCGATCCGCGATTTCCGAGAGGCTCTCTCCTGGTTTCACGGTCACGCTGCCGCCACTGGCGGTGCTCGGCCCTGTCGATGGAGCGCTGGGTACGGTCAGCCGCCGGCCAGCTTCCACCTGATCGGCATTGCGGATACCGTTGATCTGCATCAGCCTCGTGAGGCTGATGCCGTGACGGCTGGCGATTTCGGACAGGGTTTCGCCCGGTTTGACCACCACCTCAGCCGCGAGCGACGGCATCGGCAGGGCCAGCGCGAGAACCAGGGCAGCGAGGGGGCGCCGCATGGCTGCACCAGAAACTGGCGGCACCTTAAGGGTCCCACCCGGTTCCGCCCAGTCCCAGGATTGATCACGTCTGCTGATCGTGAGATTGGCGGCTCAGCCTGCGTCTGCCTGCACAGCGCCGATCAGGCCCTATCCCATCAGCCGGCGTAGCCGGGCCAGCTTGTCGCCGTAGGGGGCGTAGCGAGCGGGCAGATCCAGCCAGAACGGACGCCGCAGCACGCTGCGGCGGTGGGAAAAGGTCAGGAAGCCGCTTTCGCCGTGATAGCTGCCCATGCCGCTCGCCCCTACGCCGCCAAAGGGGAGATCGGGGATGCCCGCCTGCAACACCACATCGTTGAAGCACACCCCGCCGGAGCTGCTGCAGGCCAGAATCTTCTCCTGGCTGGCGGAGTCATTGCTGAACAGGTAGAGGGCAAGGGGGCGAGACCGTCGGCGTACCAGGGTGAGAGCCTCCTCCAGATCCTCCACCGAAAGCACGGGCAGGATCGGGCCGAAGATCTCGTCCTGCATCAGCGGATCGTCCGGTCCGTTCACGGCCACCAGGGTGGGCTCGATCCGGCGATTGCCAGCATCGCTGCGGCCCCCCACCAGCACCTGGCCGCGGCTGCGGGCACCCTGCAGCAACGCCTCCAGCCGCTCGAACTGGGTGGCATTGATGATCCGGCCGAGGTCGGGGCTGGCCAGTGGATCGCTGCCATAGAGCTGGGTGATCGCCGCACTGATGCCCTGCAGCAGGGCCTCTCGCACGGGGGCCTGCACCAGCAGGTAGTCAGGGGCGATGCAGGTCTGGCCGGCGTTGAGTCCCTTGCCCCAGGCCAGCCGCCGGGCCGTGATCGCCAGGTCGGCGTTGGCCAGCACGATTGCCGGACTCTTGCCGCCGAGCTCCAGGGTCACCGGCGTGAGGTGCTGGGCTGCGGCGCCCATCACCAGCCGCCCCACCCGTTCGCCGCCGGTGAAGAAGATGTGATCAAAGCGTTCCTGCAGCAGGCGCGCAGCCACCGCGCCATCACCGAGTACCACCTGCACCACGGTGGGATCGAAGGTGTGCTCGATCAGGGTCGCGATCAGGGCCGCCGTCTGGGGAGCGTGCTCGGAGGGCTTGAGCACCACACTGTTGCCGGCGGCCAGGGCGCTCACCAGCGGATGCAGGCAGAGCTGGAATGGATAGTTCCAGGGACCGATGATCAACACACAGCCCAGCGGTTCGGCCTGCCACCAGGCGCGCCCGGGTTTGATCGAAACGGGCGTCGCTACGCGATGGGGGGCCATCCAGCGCCGCAGCTGGCGCTTGCACAGCTTCAGTTCCTGCCGCACGGCCACCAGTTCGAAGAACCCCTCCACGGCGGGTTTGCCCAGATCGGCCGCCAGCGCGTCCAGCACCTCCTCTTCGTGGGTGGCGAGGAGCCGTTCCAGCCGTTCCAGCTGCTGCAGCCGCCAGGTTGCGGGCCGGGTGTCACCCCGCTCCACCGGTTCGCGCATCGAGGCCACGGGCACGGCCAGGGGTGATGGGACCGCGGTGCGGTTGGTCATGGCGGCGCTGGGGAGTGGCGGGAACGGCCCGGCGCGCGGGCGTGCTTCCACGCTGGCAAATCGCTGACGCCGATGCATTCATCGGCCTGCGGCGAGGCACAGCGGCGCAGGGCAGCCGCGCAGGGCAGTTGCATCTGGTCAGAACCCCTGGGGTTGCGGTCACAGCCCTGCAATCCGGGCTTGCTTCCGTAGGGGCGTGCTGGAGGGAGGCCTGGCAGAGCCGGCCTTTCTCCAGGTCCTCCTCACATGTTCACCATGACGACATTCATCACCAGCGCATCCATCACCGGCGCATCCATCGCTGCTCCTTCCACCACCGGCAATGCCTCCGCGCTCCGCCGTGCCCGGTCTCTCCGCTGGCTTGGCCTGGCGGCTGTGGCCACGGCACTGTTCAGCCCACTGGCGGCCACCGCGGCTCCCTGGGACTGGGGCTATGGCCGCCCCGCCCCGCTCCCTCCCGTTCCCCAGCCCAGCCAGCGGTGGGGTGAGACCGCCCAGGTGTATGGCCCTGATCCGGTGGTGGAGCAGGCCCAGCTGGATCAACGTTGCAATGTGGGCCGTCTGGTGGGCGGCCTGGTGGGCGGCGGCGTCGGCTATGCAGCCTCGCGCGACGACGGCCGTACCTGGGCCGTCCCCCTGGGTGCACTGCTGGGGTCCCAGATGGGCTGCCAGGTGGGTAGCGGTCGCGGTCCCACCCTCTGGTGAAGCCGCTCGACAACATCTGCGCGCGCCATCCCTTCGGTTAGGAGTTTGCTGAAAAACCCCGCTTCCTCTGCGAGAATGAGTCAACTGCCCCAGGTTTGATGCGAGGTCAGCAGGAGCGCAGCGGCTCCTTGTTCTCCTACGTCTCGATCGAGGAGCGGATCCCGACCAGTCATCCGCTGCGGCGGATCCGGAAGCTGGCGGATCAGGCCCT
>NZ_JAYGID010000095.1:0-32381 GCF_034931685.1 Synechococcus sp. CCY9202 | reverse complement strand
GCAGGGCCTGGCGCGGGCCGGCGCCGGCGGCGCAGGCCAGCAGCAGCTCCAGCCAAAGCTGCAGCCGCTGGCGGCAGCGGGGGGTGGCGGTGTGGACCAGCACCAGCTGGTCGCCGCGCCAGCTCAGATCGCCGCAGAGATCCTGATGGCGCAGCGTCTCCTGACGCGGCTCCCCCAGCCCGGCCAGGCAGGTGTGCAGCGAGGTCCAGCGCTGATCGAGTCCACTGCTCTCCAGCAGGCCGGCGGCACCGGGCGGCAGCACCCCCTGGCCCCGCTGTCGCCGCGGCCAGTCGGGAGGCGGTGGAGGTTCCGGTGCTGGGTGTTCCGTGCCAGCCAAGGTGTCGACTGCCAACCGGTCCAGTTCCTGGCGCAGCAGTCGGGCCCGCTGGAATTCGTCGAGGCTGAGATCTTCAAGATCATCGACCCGGCGGGCCCATTCGCGCGGCCGCAGCCCCAGGCTCTCGAGCCAGCAGTCCTGCGGGGCCTGCAGCCAGGCGAGCAGGTCAGCAAAGGCTTCGCCGGCGGCAGAAGGCTTGGTCTTGTCGGTGGCGCTGACGGAGAGCTGGTCGCGGCCGGGGGCGGCCAGGGCCGCGGGCGGTTCACTGCGCTGCTCCTCCAGCAGCCGGCGCGCCTGCAGCAACCGGCGGTCGCTGCAGGGGGCGGGACGATCGCCTTGAGGCAGAAAGTTGCGCCGCTCCAGGGGATTGGCGCAGTGGTTCCAGCGCAGCCGGTCCACGGCCTCCTCTCCCAGCTCCTGCTCCAGCAAGGCCAACCACTGGCGCACCGGCGTCGAGGGGCTGAGGGCTTCGCCGCTGCGTTGATCGCGGCTGCTCCAGGTGATCAGCAGATGCTGGCGGGCCGAGAGCAGGCTTTCGAGCAGCACGTAGCGATCCTGATCGGCGGGGCTGGGATCACCCAGCTGCCGTTGGCGCTCCATCAGGTGAAAGCCGGGCCGCTCGACCTGGCGCGGGAACTGACCGGTATCCAGCCCCATCAGCACAATCACCCGATGGGGAATCGCCCGCATCGGCTCCAGGGCGCTGATCGTCAGCGCCCCACTGCGGTGGCCGAAGCGGCCGCTGTCGGCACTGAGCTGCTCGCCCAGCACCTCCGCCACCACGGTGGCATCGAGGATCAGCGCACTGGAGCCGGCCACACGCAGCCAGTCGGCGATCGCCCCCTGAATCAGCGGCAGCTCCCAGGCCCGTTCGCCACCGGCTCCGAACAGCTCCTCCAGCAGCTGGCGCAGCACGGGTGCCCAGGCCGCCGGGGTGCGGCCCTGGCCCAGCAGCCCCAGCCAGCGGCGCAGGTCCTGGAGGAACAGCAGCCAGCGGGTCTGCTGTTCCAGGCTCCCAGCCAGCGGCAGGGGGGAGCACTCCGCCGGAGCCAGCCCCGGCTCCGCTGGCAGCACCAACCCCAGCAGCAGCCGGTCGATCGCCCAGCCGAGGCTGTGGGTGGGGTCGCCAGCACGGCTGTCGCCGTCGAGGCCCCAGCGGAAGCCGGCCCGTTGCAACAGCGTCGTGATGGCGCCCGCCTCGCTGGCGGGGATGCGCCGGTTCTCCAGCAGTGGCGAGCAGCCCAGCAGACCCTCGAACCCTGAGGCGGTAAGCCGTTCTCCGCCGAGCGCCAGAAGGCCCAGCAGCCCCTGGGCGATGCCGGCCTCGCTCTGCTGGCTGCGGTCGGTGAGGCGCCATGGCAGCGCCACGCCGGTGGCGTCGGTGTCACCGAACACCGCGGCCACCAATGGCGCGAAGGCCTCCACCTGGGGAGTCATCACCAGGATGTCGCGCGGGGCGAGACCGGGATCGGCCGCCATCAGTTGCAGCAGCCGATCCCGCACGATCTGCACCTGCCGCAACGGCCCCGGACAGGCGTGGAACTCCAGGGAGCGATCGCCCGGCGGAAGGCAGAGTGGTTCGGCGGCCTCCGGCTCCACCAGCTGCTGCTGCCATTGCTCCAGCAGCGTGGCGGCGCGTGGCGCCTGGACAGCAGAGCCGTGGCGGGCCATGGTTGCAGCGCCCAGGAACAGATCCTGTTCCTCCCAGGCACCCAGCTGGGTCTCCCCTGATCCCTCCAGCAGCTGCTGAAATTCGGCGCCCAGCCGCCCGAAGCGGGCTTCCAGGCGCGGCGCCTCCAGCAGCCAGTCTTCCCCAAGGGGGAGCTGGGCCAGGCCCCCATCACCCCGCCGTTTCCAGAGCTCACGGCAGGGGGTGAGCAGGTAGATCTCCACATCCAGAACCCCCGAGAGGGCCTGCAGCAGCTCCACCTGAACGGGCGCCATGCTGCTCAGCCCGAACAGCCGCAGGGGCCTGTCGGGTCTCAGGGTCGTTGGCAGAGCTCCATCGGGCCACGGCTCGCCAGGCAACCGGTCGGCAGACCACTCCCGTAACCGTTCGATCGCCTGGCCCACCCGCAGACCGAACGGCGGCACCGACAGATGCTCGGCCAGCTCCACCAGCAAGAGGGGCTGCCACCGCTGTGCCGCACTCAGTTCCCGGCCGCGGCCGTCCACCGCCCGGCCCTCGATCCAGGCCCCCACCATCGCCGGCCGGTAGAGGGTGTAGTCGTCGAAGGCGTCGGCGATGCTGCGGCCCAGCTGCCAGAGCGACCGGTCGAGGGTCTCTGGCCGGCCGCTGCCATGACCTCGTTCGTCCAGCCAGCGGCGCAGGGGCAGGGCCTCCGGCCGCTCGATCAGGGCCGGAAGCCGCTCCAGCAGCGGCCAGACCAGCTGGCTGGCACGCCAGGGATCGGCTGCGACCGGCGCTGGGGCGGCCTGGTCAGAAGGGGTGTAGACGCTGGTGTGGTCATCGGCGTTCAACAGGCTCTCCACCAGCTGGCGCAGATGGCTGCCGGGAAAGGGAAAGCGCAGGTTGGCGGCGATGCCCCCCAGCCCAATCGCGAGCTGTTCCCCCAGCCAGCGGCTGGTGGGCCAGGTGTTCACCAGGATCTCGACACGCTCGAACGGTCCGGGCGGATGCGCCAGCAGCTGGGCGGCCAGCAGCTGGGCCAGTACCTCGGCCCGGTTGCTGCGATAGAGCGTCAGCACGGTGGTCTGCCCTTAGAAGCGGCCGCCCGCCAGTGCTTCCGGGTAGGGCATGCCGGGCGGCAGTGGGCAGAGATCCAGACCGTTTCTGAGACCCGGCACCGCCCTGTGGCGACCGGTTTCGGGGCAGTAGGCGGTGAGTTCGCCGCCGTAGCAGGCGGCCGTGTCGATCATCACGATGCCGTTGAGGCGCCGCAGCTCTGGCCCTGGGGTGTGGCCCACCACCACCTCGCCGAAGCGGCCGTCGTAGGCCTGCCAGAAGGGCAGGCGGATGCGCAGGTCGGGCGTCCAGTCCACCGGATCGAAGCCGGCGTGGGTGGCGGCCCAGCCCTGCCCCCAATACACCAGCGGCAGGCTGGCCAGGCGATCACGCCAGATGCGGCAGAGGCCATCGCCCAGCTGGCGGTAGGTGTCGCAACCGGCCAGGGCCTGCTGGCCGAACCAGTGGCCCTGGTCGAGGGCCTCGAGCAGCGCCTGCTCGTGGTTGCCCCGCAGCCAGACGGCCCGGCCCCTCAGCACCAGCTGCCACACCATCCGCATGGTGCGCTCGATCTGGGGGCCGCGGTTGATCACGTCGCCACAGAACACCAGCCGATCGTCAGGTGGCAGCGCTCCGATCAGCCCCTGCAGAGCATCAGCACAGCCATGGACGTCCCCGATGACCCAATGGCGTGGGGGACGTGAAAAGGGCGTCATCGATCGGATGCGTTAGTCAGAGTCTTGCCCCGGGCCGGTCGGATTGTCATCTTTTCTCTCCTGGCCATGCAGCGCAGAGGGCGCCATCGTTCGCTGAGATCGCTGATACGGTGCGGCCTGGAGCTGCGATGGGATGGATCCGAAAACTCTGCCGCCGAGTCAGCGGGTCAAGCTTCTCGTCTCGGCCCTGAATGGCGCCAAGCGCACCAACGAGGCCCTGGCCCGCTGCAGCGATGGCGAGGCCATGCTCGATGTGCTGCTGGATGCCTCGGCGAAGCTCGGCCTTGGCCTCAGCCGCGACGACCTGATGAACACTCCGCCGATCCGCGACTGGATCTGGTGGAAGAACAAGGAAGCGCCGCTCACGATCGGCGACAGCAAGCCCCGCTACCAGCAGGATGGTGGCCAGGGGCGACCCGCCTCCGGATCGGAGGGGGAACCGGAACGCAAGCGCTTCCTGGGGTTGTTCTGAGGTCGAGGGCCCGGGCCGCGGCCATGCCCGTTCAGGCCAGGCTGGCCAGGGCCTCGGGGATGGACGCGCTGGGGGCCTCGAAGGATCCCTGGGCGACGAATTCCAGGCGCAGTTTCATGAAGGTGATGAACTTCTCATCGGTGGAGACCACCGCCGCGGCCGGGCGAGGCACGGTGGCGGCGATGGCCGCCAGTTCGGGCGCCTCGAGGAAGGCCGGCCGCTTCACCAGCCAGAAATCGATGGCGCGTCCCTTCTCGCCGTAGTTGCTCACCCGCTCGCGCAGCACTTCCTCAAGCGGCTCCTCGACGGTGAGGAAGGCTTCACTGGCGGCGACGAAGTGGTACGTGCTCATGGGTGGTGGCTGCCGAACAGGGGGTCGCGGCGGGGATTCTGAATCAGCGCCTTCATCTGCCGCACCGCCGTCTCCAGGCCCACCGCCAGGGCGCGGGCCACGATCGTGTGGCCGATGTTGAGTTCCTCCATGCCCTCGATCGCTGCCACCGGTTCGACGTTGCGGTAAGTGAGGCCGTGGCCGGCATTGACCCGCAGCCCCAGCTGGCGGGCGTGGGTGGTGGCCTCGATCAGGCGGGCCAGCTCCAGCGGTTGCTGCTCCCAGGGGGCTTCGGCGTAGGCGCCGGTATGGAGCTCCACCCAGCGGGCGCCGCTGGCGACGCAGGCCTGCAGTTGGGCCCCGTCCGGATCAACGAACAGGCTCACGCCGATGCCGTTGTCCTGCAGATGGCCCACCAGGGCGCGCAGCGGATCGATCTGGCCGGCCACGTCCAGCCCCCCTTCGGTGGTCACCTCCTGGCGCCGTTCCGGCACCAGGGTGACCATGTCCGGCCGCAGGCGCAGGGCGATCGCCTCCATCTCGGCGGTGGCCGCCATCTCCAGGTTGAGGCGGCTGCGCACGGTGGCGCGCAGCAGTTCCACGTCCCGGTCCTGGATGTGGCGCCGGTCTTCCCTCAGGTGCACGGTGATGCCATCGGCCCCGCCCAGCTCCGCCAGCAGGGCGTGGGTGACCGGATCGGGCTCGACCGTGCGACGGGCCTGGCGCACCTGGGCGATGTGATCGATGTTGACGCCGAGGCTGGCCATGAACAGGGAATGGGGGCGGGGGGCCGAGTTTATGAAGGGCCGCAGGCGTAACTGCCCGTGGCGCTGCCCGTGGCCGCGGCGGGCTTCTTAAGTTGAGTGCAGGCGACGTTTCGCGGTGATCGGCGGTTCGGTGTTGGCGCAGACCGAGAAGCCGTGCAGCGGCCATCCCTTCCATGCAGTGGAGTCCCACGGCTCGGACTGTTCATCAGAGCCGGCACCCTCTTCAAGCCTGGCTCTGCGCGGCGAGGGTGGCTCCCTGCGCGAGCGCGGCCTCTGCAACGGCATCAATCCCTGGCTGGCCCCGCTGGCCATGGTGCTTACCCAGGACGTGGCCCTGAAGGGTTTCTTCTCCCGACTGATCGTGCAGGGGGCCGAGCATTTGCCCCATCTGGGGCCGGTCTTGCTGGCTCCCACCCACCGGGCCCGCTGGGATGCGCTGATGCTGCCCTTTGCCGCCGGTCGACGCGTCACAGGCCGCGATTGCCGCTTCATGGTGACCATCGATGAAATGCGCGGGCTGCAGGGCTGGTTTCTGCACAGGCTCGGCTGCTTCCCGGTGAACCAGAGCCACCCCACCCTGGCCAGCTTGCGCTACCCCCTCGATCTGCTGGCCAACGGGGAGCAGCTGGTGGTGTTCCCCGAGGGGCGGATCCGTCGGGAGGACGGCCCGATCCGCCTGCACCAGGGGCTGGCCCGCCTGGCGCTGATGGCTGCCGGTCAGGGAGTGGATCCGGCGGTGGTACCGGTGGGCATCGCCTATGGGCACGCCGCGCCGCAACTCGGCGATCCGGCTGCCCTCCAGTTCGGCGAGCCGCTACGGGTGGAGGGGCAGGGCCGCGCCGCTGCCCTCTCGCTCACCCACCGCCTGGCCGACGCGATGCAAACAGCTGAGGAAGCGGCTCGTGCAGCGGTGGGGCGACCACTGCGGGTCTCATAAAGTCCCACCCAGTCATTGGCCGTCCCGTGCGCAGGCTCTTCGCTGCCCAACGCCTCATCCGAGCTGGGCGCCATGCCGGTGCTCTGGCCGGTTCCGTTGCCCTGGCCGCTCTGCTCGGTGCCCCTGTGCTGGTGGCTCCGGCCCAGGCCCAGCCGGAGGAGCCCCAGAAGGCCCTCGAAGCCTCCGGCAGCGCCTTCAATCTCGAGTCGGTGCGGGCGGTGATCGCCCGCGGTGATGCGGCCGCCGCTGCCGGCAACCTCACCCAGGCCCGCAAGGATTACGACCAGGCCCGGGATGCCACCCGCCGCCTGCTTGGTTTCTACCGCGATCTGAGCGGTTCCTTCCGCGGCCTCGATGCCCGGATCCCGCGCGAGATGGATCAGAAGGGTCGCGAAGCCCTCGAAACCCTCGCCCAGGTGAACCTGCGCCTGGCGGCCCTGTTCCGGCGCCAGAACCAGCCCGAGGTGGCCGTGCCCCTGCTGGTTGAAGTGGTGAAGGTGATGACCCCTACCAATGAGGAGGGCCGCAAGGCCTATCAGAGCCTGGTGGAACTGGGCTTCGTGACCACCCCCTACGGGGCTCCCTCCACCCCGGCCCCCTGAGGCCCGCCTCGCCTGATCCAACCCGGAGGGGGGACTTTCTCGTCGGCTGAGAGAGCGAGTCCCTAGATTCCGCTCCGCACAGTGCTCGTTCACCGCCCCCATGGTTCATCCGGATCAGGTCAAGGAGGCGATCAGCCGGGTTCTGCCCGATGCCAGCGTGTCGGTGGAGGATCTGACCGGCGGTGGTGATCATCTGCAGGTGTCGGTGGTCTCGGCTGCCTTCGCCGGACTGCCGCGGGTGCGCCAGCACCAACTCGTCTACGGAGCCCTCAAGCAGGAACTGGCCAGCGAGGCCATCCACGCCTTGGCCCTGCAGACCTCGGTTCCCGCCTGAGATCGGATTTTCCACTCTTTGTGAGCATGCCTGTGTCTGACCGGCTGTCTGGTCAGGTCGGGCCTTTGATTCCGGCGACCCGTTTCGCCATGTCCTTCACCGTTCCCCCCTCACCCCATGGACGCCAGTCTTCAGCAGCGCATCGAGACCCTGGTCGGCAGCAGCCCGGTCTTCGTGTTCATGAAGGGCAGCAAGCTGATGCCCCAGTGCGGCTTCTCCAACAATGTGGTGCAGATCCTCAACGCCATGGCGGTGCCGTTCGAAACCTTTGATGTCCTCTCGGACATGGAGATCCGCCAGGGCATCAAGGAATTCTCCGACTGGCCCACGATCCCGCAGATCTATGTGAACGGAACCTTTCTGGGGGGTTCCGACATCCTGATCGAGATGTACAACTCCGGCGAGTTGCGCGAAACCCTGGCGGTGGCCCTGGCCTCCTGAAGGCCTCGAATCCCGGCGCGACGATCCCGAAGCCCAGAAGCGATGACCCCGAATTGACTCAGTGCCGCTCCATCTCGTAGAGGGAGCGGGGGTCACCATCGGGGCCGATGAAGCTGGAGGGATCAAGGATCCAGCGATCGATCAGTTCCTCGAGGCGGCGCTGGGCCAGGGGGTCGAGCACGGCCGTGCGCCGCAGGGCGTGCAGGTAGCCATCGGCATACAGACGCAGCTCCGCCGGCCCGTGGTAACGGCTGGCCAGCTCCTGGCAGGCATCGCAGAGCGACTGGAAATGGCGGATGGCGTCGGGGTGCTGGAGGGCGGTCATGGGGGGCAAGAAACCCGGGGCCGGGACACCGGCGCACAGACGGGCTGAGGCGTTCGCTGCGGAGGGAGAGGCAGGGGACAGAACGAAAGGCATCAGGCGATACCCGTTTTGCCCTTACCCTGCCAGTAGCGTATCGGCAAAAGGGGGCCAGGGGTGGACCTGAAGACCCAACAGAATCAGGCTCCAGCCATCAGCCAACCGAAACGGGTCTTGGTGGTGGACCCCCATGCCACCTTGCGCACGGTTCTGGCCCAGCGGCTCCGGCAGGATGGTCATCTGGCTGCCGCCGTGTCCACGGCGCGCGAGGCTCTGGATGTCTGTCAAGAGCAGGCTCCTGACCTACTGGTGAGTGCGGAGCTGCTGGAGGAAAGTTCAGCTCTGCGATTGGGGGCCATGCTGCGTTGCCCAGTGATGGTGCTCACCGCCCGTTCGGGCTCTGAGCCAGTGGTGGCCCTGCTCGATGGTGGCGCCGACGACGTGTTGCGTAAACCGTTCGGTCTGGAGGAACTGGCGGCCCGCTGCCGCACCCTGCTGCGCCGCAGTGGCAGTGGCCTGCAGGAGCGGGTCTGTGTGGGGCCTCTGGAAGTGCATCTGCTGCTGCGGCAGGTGACCCTGCGGGATCAGCCCGTGGAACTCAGTCCTCGGGAATTTGCCCTGCTCTGTGCCCTGTTGATGCCCCCCGGGGTGGTGCGCAGCCGCCAGGAACTGCTGCGCATGGCCTGGCCGCCATTCAGTGGCGGTCCCCGCTCGGTGGATACCCAGGTGCTCACCCTGCGCCGCAAGCTCGAGCAGGCCGGTCTTGGCGAGGGCGGCGGCATCGAAACGATGCGGCAGCAGGGCTATCGCTTCAGCCTCGACACCCTTCCCGATCCTGTACCGGACGCTGCATCCGACCAGCTTCAGCTTCACCAGCCCCACCAGCTCGGTCGGCTGAACTGACCCTCAGGATGGAATGCTCAGGCAATCGGCCTGACAGCCAAGGCCATGATTTCGCCGATCAACAGTGCAACGACCAGCACCGCCAGGAGCTGGTAGGTCCAGGGTGGGCTGATCCGGCCGATGGAGCTGGTGTCGAGCCCTGTTTGTTGGCTGAAGCGGCCCAGAAAGTCTTCGAAGGCGGCAACCCGCTGTGGCAGCAGGGTGGCCGCTCCTTTCGTATTTCGCACGTAGTAGACGCGCCCCCCCTGGCTGGTGGCTACGGGCGTGAGGCCGCGCACCTGGCTCCACTGCAAACTCCAGCCGCGTCGAAGCAACCAGCGGCACCAGGCGGGATGGCCCACCCGCAGCCCCTGCGCGTCCAGCTCGACCCGCTCGCTGGTGACCGCCAGCACCAGCAGCAGACCCAGCGCCACGAGCACGGCCATGGCCAGACGCAGCCCCTCAGGGGCGAGGGGCGGCAGGGGCAGCACCAGAGCCAGGTAAAGCCCCAGCAGGGTCAGCCGGATCAGCGGCGCCATCGGATGGATGGCCGGATCCTGGGCCTGCTCCGGGGTCATCGGTCGTCGGCGGAGCCGGGCAGCGGTTCGATCACGGCGCTCGGTTGGTAGCGGCCGCCGAACACCTCCGCTTCACGGCCCTTCCAGAAGGCACCCAGGCGCATCAGGTCGGCATGGGCGTCCTGGAGGCTGGTCAGGTAGGCCTCCGGCTCCATCTCGTCCTTGGCCTCCTTGAGCTTGGTGAGGCGCAGCAGGTGCCACATCCAGGGTTTGCCCATCTCGCCGCGGGCTTCGAGGTAGCGGGCCAGGTCTTCGGAGCTGGGGGTGGGGACGGAACTCATCGGCTGGAAGCCGTCGCCCGAGGGCGCGCGACGGCAGGAACGATGGTCACGCTATGGAGACATCCCCGCAGCTGCGAGAGCAGCACGGGCGGTTTTCCGCTGGTTCTGAGCTGACCAGTTCTGTGCGGATCAGCTGGACAGCCAGCTCCCTTCAGGCGGGCAGCGCCCAGGGGTTGAGGCCAAGATCGGCGCCGATGCGGTGGGCACAGGCGAAGCCGCTGAAAGCCACGGCATTCAGCCCCTGGCCGGGGAAGCAGGAATCCCCCACGCAGTAGAGGCCGCCGATGCCGGTGCGGTTGAAGGGCATCGGCAGGAGGCCCGGCAGGGGCAGGGCTGGAATCGGCCCGTAGCTGCCGCCCATGCGCCCGAGAAAACGGCGGTGGGTGCGGGGCGTGCCGATCTCCTGCAGGCGGATGGCTCCGGCCAGGCCGGGCAGGATCGCCTCCAGGCGCTGCACCAGCCGCGCCGCGTCCGCCTCCTTCTTGGCGCGATAGGCGGCGGGGCTGAGCTGGCGCCAGTGCTCGATGGCGCTGGGGGTGAAGGTGTGCACGATGTGGCGGCCCTCCGGCGCCAGGGAGGGATCCAGCAGGGTGGGGATCGACACGAAGATCACCCCCTGTTCCTCCTCCATCTGCGACCAGTCTTCGAGCAGCAGGTGGTGGCAGTGCAGGCCCGCGGGGATCAGCGAGGCCTCCACGCCCAGGTGCAGCGACAGGAAGGAGGCGGAGGGTCTGTAGCGGCGACGCCAGGTGGCTTCGGCGGCGGGGGTGTGGGCGGCATCCACCAGCGGCTGGTTGACGGATCCTTCAGCGTCGGGCGCGCCGGCGAAGGTGTCCCAGCGGGTGGCATTGCTCACCACCCGCAGCGCCTGGATCGTTTCGCCGCTGGCCAGCTTCACGCCCACGGCCCGGGCGTTGGGCCGATCACCTTCGAGCAGCACCTCGGTGACGCGGGCCTTGTAGCGGATCGCGCCGCCGTGCCGCTCCAGCCCAGCCACCAGCTTCTCGGCGATCATCCCCACGCCGCCCCTGGGGTAGTTGATGCCGCCGGCGTGGCGGTCGGAGAACACCATGCCGGCGTTGATCATCGGCGTGCGATCCGCCGGCATCACGCTCCAGCAGAAGCACTCCATGTCGATGAACTTCAGCAGGGCCTGATCCTGGATGTGCCGGCGGGCCACGTCGCCCACGTTCACCGGCAGCCAGCGGGCCAGGCCGAGGCAGGCCAGCGGTGCACGGAAGAACACCTTGGCCAGGTAGGCCGGATCCTCGAGCGAGAGCAGCGGCATCGCATCGAGGCAGCGGAACACCTGCCAGCAGGTGTCGTAGAAGGCGCGGATGCCGCGGGCTTCGTGGGGGAAGAGGGCGGTGAGATCGGCGAGGAAGGTGTCGTAGTTGCGGTCGACCGCCACCTCCAGGCCGTCGGGCAGGTGGTAAGCGAGCTGGGCCGGATCCGGCACCGTGGCGCAGCGTTCGCCCACATCCGCCAGGGCGCGGGTGAGCAGGTTGGTGTGGCCCTTCTCGCCGAAGCCGAAGATCATTGAGGCGCCCACATCGAAGGTGAAGCCCTGCCGCCGGAAACTGCCCCCCGAGCCTCCCGGGATCAGGTAGCGCTCCAGCACCAGCACCCGGGCGCCCTTGGCGGCCAGCTGGGAGGCGGTGACCAGCCCGCCGATGCCCGAGCCGATCACGATCACGTCCCAGTCAGGCCTGTCCACCGGTGCTGCGAGGGAATCGCTCACGTCTTGCCAGCATCGCCGCCGCAGACCCTAGGTGCCGGCCTGGCTAGAACCGGGCGGTAGCCGCAGCCCCCCTCGATGCAGATCACCGTGTGGCAGGCCGACAGCGTCGGGGCTGCGCTGCAGCGCAGCTCGGCGCAGCTGCTGGAGCCAGGCCCCGATGAAGCGCTGCTGGAGGTGCTGCACGGCGGCCTCTGCCACAGCGATCTGTCGATGATCGACAACAGCTGGGGCATCAGTTCCTATCCCCTGGTGCCTGGCCACGAGGTGGTGGGCCGGGTGGTGCAGGTGGGCGAGGGGGTGGATCCCTCCCTGGTGGGCCAGCTGCGGGGTCTGGGCTGGATCGCCGGCTCCTGCCGGCATTGCAGCTGGTGCCTGGGGGGCGAGGCGAACCTCTGCGCCGATCTTGAGGCCACCGTGGTGGGCCGCAGCGGTGGCTTCGCCAGCCATGTGAAGGGCCATCAGGACTGGCTGATTCCGATTCCTGAGGGGCTCTCGCCGGCCGATGCCGGTCCACTGTTCTGCGGTGGCATCACCGTGTTCGCCCCCCTGCTTGATGAGGCCGTGTCGCCCACGGCCCGCGTGGCCGTGATCGGCATCGGTGGGTTGGGCCACATGGCCCTGCAGTTCGCCAAGGCCTGGGGTTGTGAGGTCACCGCCATCACCACCCATCCGCAGGGCAAGGCCGCTGAGGCCGCGGCATTCGGAGCCCATGGTGTGCTGGCGCTCTCGGCCCTGACAGACCATCGCGGCCGCTTCGATCTGATCGTCAACACCAGCAATCACAGCCTCGACTGGGATGCCGTGGTGGGGGCCCTGGCACCGCGGGGGCGGCTGCATCAGCTCGGGGTGGTGACCGAGCCGATCCCCCTGCAGGCGTTTCCCTTCATCGCCGGCCGCCTCCAGTTCACCGGCAGTCCCACCTCCTCCCCCGCCAGCCTGCGGCGGATGGTCGACTTCTGCGCCCGCCATGGCATCAAGCCCCAGGTGGAGCACCTGCCGATGGCCGAGATCAACACCGCGATCGAGCGGCTGCGCAAAGGGGATGTGCGCTACCGCTTTGTTTTGGACGGTCCTGTTTAAGCGGTGGTTGCCTGAAGGGCAGTGGCCTGAAGACCGGCTGCCTCAAGGCTGGCTGGCTGGAGACCGGCCATCTGAAGACTGCCCGCCTGATAGGGCTCCAGATCAGACAGGGCCCGGTCGCGGTAGGCGCCGTAGCGGCGGCGCTTGTCGCGGATGCGTTCGGCCAGCTCGGGCAGCAGGCCGAAGGTTGGCGGCATCGGCTGGAAGCCGCCGCGCTTGCCTGAGCCGCCGCAGGGAGCCTCGGCGATGAAGTGGGTGAGGGCGCCGATCATGGTGGTGGCGGGCAGCTGGATCGGCTGCTCACCCCGGGCCAGCCGGGCGGCGTTGGTGCCGGCCAGCCAGCCGCCGGCCACGGCCGCCGCATAGCCCTCGGTGCCGGTGATCTGGCCGGCGGCCAGCAGGGTGGACCGGCTGCGGAACTGCAGGGTGGGATCGAGCAGCTGGGGCGACTCCAGGAAGGTGTTGCGATGCATCACGCCGAAGCGCACGAATTCAGCGTTCTCCAGCCCCGGGATCAGGCGCAGCACCCGCTTCTGCTCGCCCCATTTGAGGTTGGTCTGGAAGCCCACCAGATTCCAGAGGCGGCCGTCTTTGTCTTCCTGGCGGAGCTGCACCACGGCATAGGCACGGTTGGCGCGGCGCACGTCGCGGTCGTTGACATCGCCCCAGCGGGGATCCCAGAGACCGATCGGCTTGAGCGGCCCATAGCGCATGGTGTCTTCACCGCGGCGGGCCAGCTCCTCGATCGGCAGGCAGCCCTCGAAGAAGCTGGCGCTCTCCTGCTCGAAATCCTTGAGCTCGGCCTGCTCAGCGGCCAGCAGCGCCTCTCGGAAAGCGAGGAACTGCTCCTTGTTCATCGGGCAATTGATGTAGTCGGCATCGCCCTTGTCGTAGCGGGAGGCGCGGAAGGCGCGGCCCAGATCGATGCTCTCGCCCTCCACGATCGGACTGGCGGCATCGAAGAAGTGGCAATCGGCCCGGCCGGTGAAGGCGCGCAACTGCTCCGCCAGCGGTTCGCTGGTGAGCGGTCCGGTGGCCAGCACGGTGATCTGATCGGCCGGCGGCAGGTCCACCTGCTCGCGCCGCTCGATCGTGACCAACGGATGGGCTTCCAGGGCGGCGGTGAGGGCAGCGCTGTAGCGGCCGCGATCCACAGCCAGGGCACCTCCGGCGGGCACCGCGTGGGCATCGGCGGTGCGGATCACCAGGGAACCCAGCCGACGCAATTCCTCCTGAAGCAGGCCAGCAGCCCGATCACTGGAGAGCGCACCAAAGCTGTTGCTGCACACCAGCTCAGCGAAGTCAGCGCTGTGGTGAGCCGGGGAGCGCCGCAGCGGCCGCATTTCCAGCAGCACAACAGGAAGTCCGGCCTGGGCGATCTGCCAGGCCGCTTCAGTGCCGGCGAGTCCGGCACCGATCACCAGAACCATGAAGGGATCAGGCGCGGGCGCGCTTGATCATCAGCTGCAGCTGACCCACGGCGGCGCGGCCGATATGGAACACGGCCCAGGCCGCAGCCAGAACGATCGGAGTGGCAACCAGCAGCAGCCGCAGGTCCATGGCTTGAAAAGGGGAATTTGGAGGGATCTTAAGGCCAGGCTGGCATTCAGAAGCCCCGCTCGCTGCTGCGGCCGGCATGGGCCTGCGCAAGCTGGCGATAGCGGTGGGCATGCTCTCTCTGCTCAGCGATCGCCTCCGGGCTGAGCTGGCGTTTCACCTGGGCCGGTGCCCCCATCACCAGGGCGCCGGCCGGCACGTCGCGCGTCACCACCGAGCCGGCCGCCACCAGGGCGCCAGCCCCCACGGTGACGCCATTGAGCACGATGGCGCCGATGCCGATCAGGCAGCCGTCTTCGAGGGTGGCGCCATGCACCACGGCCCGGTGGCCGATGGTCACGTCGGCGCCGATGGTCACGGGCTGGCCGGGATCGCCATGCAGCACGGCGCCATCCTGCACGTTGCTGTTGGCGCCGATCACGATCGGGCAGACATCACCGCGGGCCACCGCCGTGGGCCAGAGGCTCGCCCCGGTGGCGAGATCCACCTCACCGATCACCACCGCCGAATCGGCCACCCAGGCCTCCGGGTGGATCCGCGGCTCGGGCCAGGGGAAGGGGGCCATGGAGCGCGGCTGGCAAGGAAGTTCCATTCTCGGTCGGCTCGCGATCGGCCTGCGATCGGCTGACGATTCTCCGCCCGCTTGGACGGGACCCCCGCCGGGTGATACGTTCGCTTGGAGCCCGAAAGGGCTGCCATGGGTTTCGCCCACTGGCGGGTCGCTAGCTCAGCGGTAGAGCACTCGGCTTTTAACCGATTGGTCCTGAGTTCGAATCTCAGGCGACCCATATTGCATCTTGTCTTGCAATAGCCGGGGTTTTCCCAGTTGTTGCAGTCGATTTCAAGGGGTCAGACGGCGGTTTTCTCAGGCCGGTCTGAGTTCGCGAAAGGCCTGGGAATGCCCTAATTGCGCCAAATGTTTGGGGGTTTCCCCCAAACATCCTCCAACCGCCTGAACCCCTTGTGGGGTCTGGGTGTCGCTTTGGTCTGCGGCTTGGGAACCCTTCCGTAAAGCCTCTGTCCCATGGCACCAGCCAACAGCGCCCTGAGCCGCGCCAACAGCGTGTTGCGCGCCCATCGCCTTCCCTTCCGCCTGCGCGCCGGTCACAACAGCCGCTGGGTGAGCGTCTACGAGAACCTCCCCGGCCGCCGGGTACGGGAGCGGGCTGTCCGCGGCGTGGCCTGTGAGGACGAGCTGGCCATTGAGGAGCTCTGCTTCCGGCTGGTGAGTGAGGCTAGGAAGCAGCCTCAGGCAGCACTGGACGCCTTGCTGCAGGCCGATGCAGCGCCGACTCCGTCGCTGCAGCGTTCAGCCCCCTGCTGGCCCGAGATCTGCGAGGCCGTGGTGCGCTTCCAGCGCGGCCAGGGCGTGAACATGAACCTGGCGGGGCCGTTCAAGGGCAAGGGCTACTTCTGCCTGCTGCCCAAGGACGTGCCGGCCACGGAAGCGGACGTGCGCCGCTTTGCCCTGCACACCAGCGAGAGCCTCAAGGCCCGGCTGGAGGATGCGGAGGAACCGCTGATCCCGATGGCGACCCATCGCCAGGGCTTCCGGCAGAAGCGGGAGGTGGTGTCGCTGCTGCGGCGCGCCGGCTTTGGAGCGATCGCGCCGCAGGCGCTGAGCGAAGCGCTCAGGGGGATGGTGAACCGCAAGAAGCAGGCCCTGCTGGCGGCCGGTGAGTCGCGCCGCCGGATCCCCAGCACCGAGGCGATCGAGCAGTGGCTCGATCTGGTGATGGAGGAGGACCCGCTCTGGGGCTGGGTGTTCGCAATGGTGGCCACCTACGGCCTGCGGCCCCATGAGGTGTGGCACATCGCCGAACTGCCCGATGCCCATGGCCTGATCGCCATCGGCGTGGCGGCACGGCACATCAAGGTGACCAAGACCGGCTTCCGGGTGGCGCTGCCCCTGCCGGCGGCCTGGGTGGAGCGCTACGGGCTGGGCGGCGCCAACGGCGAACGGCGGCTGGAGGAGCTGCGGGGCCGTTACCGCCCCAGGTTCGTCAATGAAGACGGCCAGCCCTACGACCCAGAGCGGGACCTGGTGATGCGCTGCGACAACAACGAACGGCTGGGCGCCGTGTGTTGCCACAAGCTGCGCAGTAGCGATGCCAGATCGGAGTTCGAGCTGCAGCACAAGCTCCATGCCTGGGTGGAGACGGCTCCGGCCCAGGGGAAGCGCAAGGCCCAGCGCCGGCGGGAGCGGTGCGTGCCCTACGACCTGCGGCACGCCTATGCGATCCGGGCGCGGGAGACAACGAGCTGGAACTACGCGGATGTGGCGGCGGTGATGGGACACAGCCCGGAGGTGCACCGGCGCACGTATTTGAGTGAAATCAGCGGGGAGCAGACCAAGGCCGCTGTGGTGCGGCGTCTGCTGGTGGGCAGTTCCGACGCCGTTGTCGCCTGAGCTGCTCGGTGCAGCGCTCGAGGTGCCAGAGGTGGTCGGAGCGGGGGCAGCAGGGGTTGAGACGAACCCAGTGCTGCCCCTGGCGGAGGATCCCGAGCTGCCTCCAGCGACGCAGGGTGGAGCGGCTGATGCTCAGGCGGCGGCACAGCTCCGGCGTCCGCAGCCAGGGGCTCGGATCCGCCTGCATCAGTGGATCCGGCCCAGGGCGAGCTGACAGCGCTGCAGGTGCCAGAGGAGATGGGAGCGGCTGGCCGTTGGGTTCTTGGGCACCAGATGGCGGCCGTCCTTGAGCAGACCCTGGCGGCGGATAAGGAAGAGGGTGGAGCGGCTGATGGCCAGCTCGGTGCAGAGCTGGTCGGTGGTCAGCCAGAGGTCAGCGGGCATGTGGCGTGGCGAGGGAGCCGCTGGGGCCGGGGCCGGCAGCAGCGGAGGCTACCGGCACTGAACCGGAGCCCCGGCTCAGAATTCCTGATCCCACAGCCCCAGCCGCTCGAGCCAGGCGTCCACCATCAGCGGATCCCAGCCGTGGTGCAGCTCGAGCGCATCTGCGATGCCGATCAGGGCCTCTGCGGCAGCGTTGTCGTAGTAGCCGCACCGCCGGGCGGCGTGCTGGAGCCCCAGCCCGAGCTGGAGCAGCTGGAGTTCCCCCAGCAGGCTCCGCTGCTCGCAGAGGGCCTGGTCGTGCTCCTTCTGGCCGTCGACAGGTGGGGCGAGGGGGCCGGCCTGTGGTGGTGAGGGGGGCCAGAGGCGGGAGAGGAGCTGCTGGAGAAGCCGCATGGGATCGGTCGCGGGACTCCTGAGGGTTCCGGCCCCCAAGGCCTTCTTCGCGCAGGCGAGGCCGTGCTCGCGGATTCAGACGCCGTCGTCCGGCACACCCCGACGCGCCACCATCGGCTCCTCTTCCAGCTCCTCAGGCGCAGGGGGGGCAGGCTGGGCCTGATGGAGCTCGGCCATCCAGGCGGCGTGGGACGCCTGGATCTGGGTGGCGCCGGCGGCGATGGGGGTCAGGAGGGTGCCGAGGCCGAGGGCAGCGGCGGCAAGCACGGGGAGGAGTTTCATGGCGATCTCCGCGGGGAGGGGGGCTCTGCAGCCCTTTGTTCGTTCAGCGTCGATGGGCTGGAACGGCTAGGCCGTGAGCGGGCACAAGAGGAGCTGTGATCTTGCTCACAGCCGCAGAAGCGCGGCGGAATCCTGAGGAACTAAGACCCATGAAAATGTCCCTTAATTCATCCCACCGGATCAACCCTGGAGCGATGGCCTTGGGTGCCGTCAGCCTCCGCGGCCTCACGAACAACCCCGCCGAAGCCCTGCGCCAGTCCAAGCAGGACATGGTCGTGGTGCTCAACCGGGATCAGCCCGATGCTCTGCTGATCGGTCTGGATCAGGACGGCCTGCTGCAGGCCCCCGGCGTGCGGGCTGCCTGGCCACCGCCCTGTTCCGCGATGGTGAGCCGGGGATTCCGGTGATCCTCCACACGGCAGCAGAGAGCTAGGCCGATCTCGACACCCTGGAGCAGTGGCTGCAATCGTCATCAGCGACGCCAGCCCCCTGAGGATGAGATGCCTGCCGTGGTTCCTGATGAGGTGCTCACCAGCGTTGTCCCCCTGGAGGAAGGGCGGATAGCGGCGGCCATGCAGGCAGGCTGGCAGCGGATCGCCAACACCATCCCTGCGGCTCCTGCTCTGCCGGATCGTGATGAAGGGGAGGCCGCCGGCATTCGACTGGTCCTGGCCGCTCCCGGGCCAGCGCTGCTGCTGATTGATGAGCGTGCCGGCCGCGTGGTGGCGCAGGAGCTGTGGCTCACGATCGCCGGAACCGCTGCGGTGATCGGCATGGCCGCTAGCTAGAGGGGACTGATTTCCTCAGCCCGGGCGGTCTTCTCGGAAATCCACGCCATTGACTCAGGATCGCCCAGGCCATTATCCAAGTTGTGCTGGATCGCTGTGGGGAGTGACGCCGATCCGAGTCAGCATGAAGCCATGGTCCAGAGATCTGGCTCTCCCGCCTCTAAGAGTTTGCTGAAAAACCCGGCCACCCCAGCGAAAAGGGGCAACTGCCCAGGACAGATGCGAGGTCACCAGGGGCTTTGTCGCCGAGATGCGCCGCATTGGTGTCACGCCGCCTGCTGCTCAGAACACTGCCGCCACAAGGGTTAAGCCAAGTCGATCCATGCCCGCCGCGGCATCGAGAAGGTGGGTGCGGTATTTGGCCTGGACGTGATCGCCTACAACCTGATCCGGCTGGGCAACCTGCTCAAACCGGCGATGGCGACGGCATGAACGGATGGTTGCCCAGAGGTGTGTCCAGGCGGCAGCGATCAGGCGGCCCAACGGGGCAAAACGCCTGAGATCGGCCGTTCTGAACCGTTGAAACGCTGAAATCCTGCCCGAACGGAGCGCGAACAGCTCCCAGGAGGAAAAAACGCGGCCGTTCAGGCGGTATTTCTGCAAACTCCTAGGCAAGCCCAGACCAGGGGCTGCCTGTCAGGCTGGGGTCCATGACGAGCACAGCCCAGACTCCCTCCGCAGCGGCCAGCAGCGCCGCCGACCCCGAGCTCGCCGCCCTGGCCGAGGCGGTGGGCCGGCGCCGCAATTTCGCGATCATTTCCCACCCGGACGCCGGTAAGACCACCCTCACCGAAAAACTGCTGCTCTACGGCGGCGCCATCCAGCAGGCCGGTGCCGTGAAGGCCAAGGGCGAACAGCGCAAGGTGACCTCCGACTGGATGGAGCTGGAGAAACAGCGCGGTATCTCGATCACCTCGACGGTGCTGCAGTTCGACTACAGCGGCAGCACGATCAACCTGCTCGACACCCCCGGCCACCAGGACTTCTCCGAAGACACCTACCGCACCCTCGCCGCCGCGGATAACGCGGTGATGCTGGAGGACGCGGCCAAGGGACTGGAGCCCCAGACCCGCAAGCTGTTCGAGGTCTGCCGCATGCGGCAGATCCCGATCTTCACCTTCATCAACAAGATGGACCGGCCAGGGCGCGAACCCCTGGAGCTGCTCGATGAAATCGAGACTGATCTCGGTCTGGCCTGCTGGCCCGTGAACTGGCCGATCGGCAGCGGTGATCGCTTCCGCGGCGTGATCGATCGCCGCAGCAGGCAGGTGATCCTGTTTCAGCGGGCCGAGCGGGGCCGCCAGAGCGAGGAGAAGCTGCTGTCCGTCGAGGAGGCCGCCGGCAGCGATCTGGTGGAAGCGGATCTGCTGGAGGCAGCCCTGGAGGAACTGGACCTGCTCGATGGGGCCGGTGCCGAGCTCGACCTCGACCTGGTGCACGCCGGTGAACTGAGCCCGGTGTTCTTCGGGTCGGCCATGACCAACTTCGGCGTGCGGCCTTTTCTCGATGCCTTCCTGGAACTGGCCCAGAAGCCGATCGCCCGCAGCAGCAGCGCCGGCACGGTGGATCCGATCCGGCCGGGCTTCAGCGGCTTCGTGTTCAAGCTGCAGGCCAACATGGATCCGCGGCACCGCGATCGGGTCGCCTTCGTTCGGGTCTGCAGCGGTCGATTCGAGAAGGACATGACGGTGCAGCACGCCCGCACCGGCAAGGCGATTCGTCTCTCGCGTCCGCAGAAGCTGTTCGGCCAGGACCGGGAGGTGGTGGAAGACGCCTACCCCGGTGATGTGATCGGCCTCAACAACCCGGGCATGTTCGCCATCGGCGACACGCTCTATGTGGGCCCGAAGGTGGAATACGAGGGCATTCCCTGCTTCAGCCCGGAGATCTTTTCCTGGCTTCGCAACCCCAACCCTTCGGCCTTCAAGAGCTTCCGCAAGGGCGTCAACGAGCTGCGCGAGGAGGGTGCCGTGCAGATCCTCTACGACACCGACCAGAGCAAGCGCGATCCGATCCTCGCGGCCGTGGGCCAGCTGCAACTGGAGGTGGTGCAGTACCGCCTTGAGAACGAGTACGGCGTGCAGACCCGCCTGGAGCCCCTGGGCTTCTCGGTGGCCCGCTGGGTGGTGGGGGGCTGGCCAGCGCTTGAGCAGGTGGGCCGCGTCTTCAACTGCAAAACCGTGCGGGATGCCTGGGACCGACCCGTGCTGCTGTTCAAGAACACCTGGAATCTCAACCAGCTGCACGACGACCATCCCGAGCTTGAGCTCAGTGCAGTGGCGCCCGTGGTGAGCGGCGTCGAACCGATCGCGCTCTGAACGCAGCCCATCGGGCAGCCGGACTGCGGAGCGAGCTCGGCTGGTCGCGGATAGGCGCAGGATCCGCCAGACTGCTCTTCACCAACCGAAAGGTTCTGCAACAGAAGGTCATAGGTCATGCCGCTGCCGGTCTGGCTGGTGCGTCCCCGCAGCGACGGGGGCTGTGATTACGTCAATTTCCTCCCTGCCCAGGGGGCTGTCGAGATGCGTGAGGGCAGCCATCTTCCTCCCCAGATGCCGCTGCTCAAGCATCGCCAGCGCCTGCCTTTTGACGAAGCAGAAGCCTGGCGTCGCCGTCTGCAGCAGGAATCCGGATACCAGCGCAGCGATCCGCTGTTCTGAGCTGAACCACCCAGGGTGGCCGGTTCTCGATACGCTCCTCCATACGCAGAGCTGGCCATGAATCAAGGTTCCGATCAGCCGTCCCGCGCGGCCGATGCCTTCGACCCCTATGAGCGTCTCGGGATCGCCGCCGACGCAAGTTTCGACGCCGTGCAAGCCGCCAAGCTGGCTCGTCTCGACGAGGTGGGCGATGACCCCCTGGCCCGCTCCCGGATCGAGGCCGCCTACGACGCCGTGCTGATGGAGCGCCTCAAGGAAAGGCAGCAGGGACGGGTGAGCTTCGCTGCCCGTTCCGCCTCCCAGCGGGAACAGGCCTCGCCGCCGCCAGCCAGGCCGACCCTGCCCGCCCTGCCCCAGTTGCCGCAGCTGGCGGTTCCCAGGCTCTCCGGCGCCGCCCTGCGCATGCCCAGCCTGGGATTGGCCAATGGCACCGAACTCTGGATTCCCCTGGCCGGCATCGGTTCCCTGCTGGCCCTGCTGCTGTTCACCCCGAGCGCAGCACCGGAACTGCTGCTGGCCCTCGCCACCGGCGTGGCCGTGATCAACCTGCAGCGCCGTCTCGGTCGGTTGCTTGTGGCGGTCGGCTGGGGTTTTGCCTTGCTCTCGATCGGGCTGGTGATCGGCGGCCTGCTGGCCGGCGGCCTCGATCCGTCCCTGCCCCTGTCGCCTCTCCAGGTCCAGAGCCTGCCGGCCCTGCTGCTGCTGCTGCTGGGTGCCCTGCTGATCGGTTGAAGCCCCCGGTGGCCTCAAGCCGACGGCTCAGGGGCGACTCTCACGCCACAGCAAGCTCGTCGATCAGCTCCTGCAATTCAGGGGCCTCGACCTGGTAAGTCTCATTGCAGAAGTGGCAGACGAGCTCAGCCTGGCCGTCTTCCTGCAGGATGGCGCTCAGTTCGTCGCGGCCCAGCAGTTTCAGGGCGCTGACGCTGCGACGGCGGCTGCAGGGGCAGTGGAACTGCACCGCCTGGTGGGGCTCTCCCTCCTGCAGCAGCTGGGGATCCAGATCCGGGAAGATATCTTCCAGCAGGGCCTTGAGATTGCCCTCACAGGCGACCAGCCGAGTACTGAAACCTCGGATCTCACGACACCGCTCCTCCAGCAGGGCCACCAGGGCCGGTTCTCGGGCCGCCTTGGGCAGCACCTGCACCAGCACCCCACCGGAACATCGCACGCCGCTGCTGTCGATCCGTTCCCCCACGAACACCGCCGAAGGGGTCTGCTCGGAATGGAGCAGGTACGAGGCGACGTCTTCGCCGATGCCACCACTCACCAGCTCAACGGTGCTGCTGAAGGGCTCTCCCTCGCCCAGGTCTCGCACCACGTGCAGGTAACCGGTGCCGGTGGCCGTGCGGAAGTCGAAGTGGGAGCCGCCATCGGCTTCGCGCACCAGATCCAGCTCCAGGCTGGGCTGGCCCACGTAGCCGCGCACGGTGCCGTCGCGGCCGGCATCCACCATCAGGCCGCGCAGCGGACCATCGGAGGCGATGCGCAGATTCACCCGGCCATGGGCCACCTTCATCGAGCTGGCCAGCAGCAGACCGGCGGTCATCGCCCTGCCCAGCAAGGCGGTGGTGAGGAAGGAGAGGTCGTGGCGACGGCGGGCATAGCGGCTGGCCACGGTGGTGGTCACCGCCACCAGTCGGATACCGCCCCCGGCGGCGGTGGCACGCACCAGCTGATCGCCCATCACACCGGCCCGCCCGCAACCCAACTGACGGGCATCGTAGGCAGTGCGCTGCGGCCAAGAGGCATGCGACGGAGTGCAATGCGGCCGTGGACGATGCGGCGGTAGGCGATGCGCCGGTGGGGTGTCCTGGCCCGTGGGTCAGCCCAGTCGGGCGGTTGAACGCTGCGCCGACTGGCCCGGGTGGGGTTGGCAGGCCTGGAGGGTGCCGTTCTCCAGGAGCCAGCGCTGGGGTGCCAGATCGCCAAAGAGCTCCGGCTCATGGGTCACCACCAGCACCGCCCGTTCGCGGGCGATGCTGCGCAGCAGCTGCAGTACCTCATCGCGCACGGTCCAATCGAGCCCGGCGGTGGGTTCATCCAGCAGCAGCACCCGCGGATCGCGCAGCAACTGCACCGCCAGGGCCAGCCGCCGCTGCTGGCCCCCACTGAGCCGCTCCGGTGCCTGCTGAAGCGAGACCCCCGTGAGCCCCACCTTGGCCAGCGCCGCCTCGGCCCGCTCCTGGGTGAGGCGCCGCTGGCCGAGTTTCAGCTCCTGGCCCAGCGTGAGGCCGAGGAAATGGCGCTCCGGGAACTGGAACACCAGCCCGCAGAGCCAGCGCCGTCGGCGGCTGGAGAGAAGTTCACCGTTCCAGAGAATGCGGCCACGATCGGCTTCGGCCAGGCCACTGATCACCTCCAGCAGGGTGGTCTTGCCGCAGCCACTGCGCCCCGTCACCAGGGCTGGCTCTCCCACCTCCAGCCGCAGGCTCACATCGAGCAGCACCGGTGTGGCAGCCGTGGCGGGCTGATAACGAAGGTTCTGAAGCTCGAGCATGGCACCAGCATGCTGGGCCGCCGCCTGAGTCGGTCGGTCGAGGCGGCGTGTTTGATGGGGAGACATCGATCGCAACCACGCCGGTTCGCACTGCCCCATGGAGATCCGCTTCCGCGAGGTCGACCCGTTCAACTGCTGGATCTGGATGCGCTTCTCCCATCCCCTCGGCCATGGGGAGAGGGGCTACGTGGAAACGGTGTTCGACAGCTGGTTTTTCCTCGGCAAGCTCGGCGGTTTCAATGCCGAGACCCTGCAGCTGCACGAAGAGGCGGCCGATCTGAGCTGGCTGGTGGTGGACCAGGAGGAAGCGGAGCGGGCCCTGCCCGCCCTGATGCACAACATGGGGCCGCTGGAGCTGCAGGGGGAGTGGGCCCGCTGCTGGGTGGATATGGGCACCAGCGATGTCTTTGCCCTGGATGTGCTGCTCAACGCCCTGCGGCAACTCAACAACGACGTGGTGGAGATCGAGGAGGTGGTCGTGGGCGGCATCAACGAGGACTGGCCGATCGAGGAGCAGCCCGACAGCCTCTTTCCCCAGCTGGAGGACGAATGAGGTACCGGTGGGGTGGCGGCTGGGGGTGAGCCAGAGCGATGGCCCGGGAACTGCGCCGCCTGCTGATCGATCCGGACCGGCTGCGGCAGGGCGGCGACGCTGGGATCGCCCTCAGCCGGGAGGAGAGCCACTACCTCCGCAGGGTGCTGCGGCTGCGGCCCGGCGACCGGTTCGCCGTAGTGGATGGCTGCGGGGGCCTCTGGACCGCGCAGCTGCAGGAACCGGGCCGCGCCGACCTGGAACAGCCCCTGGGGCAGCCCCTGGAGCGCCAGGATCCCACCTCCCCTTGGATTGGCCTGGCCCTGGCGATGCCACGGCGCGACGGGGAACTGGTGCTGCGCATGGCCACCGAGCTGGGAGTGGATCAGCTGGGCCCCCTGCAGGCCGAGCGCAGCGTCCGGCGCGGCGATGCGGCGGACCCGGCGATCCCGGAGCGCTGGCGCGCGGTCGTGCGGGAAGCGGCGGAGCAGTGCGAGCGGCTGTGGCTGCCGCGCTGGGAACCGCTGCGGAGCGCGGCTGCCTACCTGTCAGTGCCGGTGGAGGGACTGGGTCTGCTGGCCACGACGCGTCAGGGAGAGCTGCCAGGCCTGGAGGAGGCCTGTGAGGCCTGGCAGCCCATGGATCGTCCTACACCTGCAGCGACCATCTGCTCGGCTGCGACATCGCCTGCTGCGACCTTGCCAGCAGCGACAACACCGGCAGCTGCATCCGCGGCTGTGGCCACCATCACCCTGGCGATCGGGCCGGAAGGGGGTTGGTCTGAGCGCGAGGAGGAACTCGCAGTGGCCGCTGGCTGGCAGCTGGTGCAGCTTGGACCCACGATCCTGCGGAGCTCCACCGCTGCTGTGGCCGGCGTGGCCCGCCTGGTGGCCTGGCGGGCGCAGCTGGGGAGCAGCTGATTCAGACCTGAGCCGGGGCGATGCCCGCAGACTTCAACTGCGGAACATGCCGGCGGCCATGCTGCGGAAGCCGGCCAGGTTGGCGCCACCACGGCGGCGGCGGGTCACGGCAGCGCCGGGCACCAGGCAATCGGGCGCGAAGGTGGTCAGGCTGGGAGCCGGCCGGCTGGCGGCAGCGGCAGCCAGCTCGGCGGCGATGGCTTCAGCGGTGGTGAGCTCAACGCCGGAGGAGGGCGCAGCCTCCTGGATGTCGGGAGCGACTGCCTCAGCAGCCGTGACACCTTTGTCCTTGCTGGCTTTGGGGGCTTTGGCCTCCGCCTTCTCCTGAGCCGCCGGCGGAGCGACCGGGGCCACGACCACGGCGGGCTTCTTGCTGTCTGGGGTCTTGGCGTCGCCGCCCAGCTCAAGGAAGAACGACGGCTTGAGCTTGAACACCATGGCGGCGTCGAAAGACTGGCCCGATTATCCGCTCCCGGCGGCACGATCCAGCCCGGCGCTTAGATCTGTGCAACACATCGATCGACCCTGGCCCTGTGCTGAGCACCCCCATCCCGGCCCAGACCGCCGCGCACTGGCTGCTGGCCCTGGCCCTGAATGGAATCCTAATCAGCCTGGCCCAGCCCCTGCCGCTGCTCACCCGTGCCGGCTGGATCCATGCCGGCCTGCTCGGCACTCTGCTGTGGGGCTGCCTGGGGGCCGCCGGCTGGTGGGCCGTGGTGGCCTACCTGGCTCTGGGGTCGGCCGTCACCCGCCTGGGGCTGCGCCGCAAACAGGAGCAGGGTCTCGCCGAAGCCAGAGGCGGCCGCCGCGGGCCGGAGAATGTCTGGGGATCGGCCCTCACCGGCACCGTTCTGGCGGTGCTGGTGCCCCTGAGCCCCACGCACTGGCAGCCGCTGCTGCTGATCGGTTTCGCCGCCAGTTTTGCCGCCAAGCTGGCGGACACCTTCGGCAGTGAGATCGGCAAGCGCTGGGGCCGGCACACGCTGCTGATCACCAGCCTGCGGCCGGTACCGCCCGGCACGGAAGGAGCCGTGAGCCTCGAAGGCACGGCCGCCAGCCTGGCCGGCAGTGCCCTGATGGCCCTGATCCTGCTGGCTCTGGGCGTGCTGCCGGACTGGTTCAGCTGGGGCCTGGTCACGGCCGTGGGGCTGGCGGCCACCCTGCTGGAGAGCTGGCTCGGCGCCACCGTGCAGCAACGGGTCGCCTGGCTCACCAACGAGGTGATCAATGGCCTGCAGACCCTGGTGGCCGCCCTGCTGGCGATGGGGGCGGCTCGTCTGCTCACGTCTGCTGCATTGCCGGGCGGTTGAGCTCCTGCCATTGCTGCGCCTCCCGTTGCAGCCGCTGAAGCAGGGCGTCGGTGTGACGCTGGGCCATGCGTGGATGGAGGCCGAGCTCGCGCCCCAGAGCCACCCAGGTGTCGCCCTGCAGATGGCGACCGTTCAGCAGCTGCCGCTCCTGAGGACTGAGCTGGGCCAGGCGCTGCCGCAGCCAGTGCAGGCTGGCCTGATCTTGAGGATCTGGATCGGTTTCCGCGGAGGATGAGGCAGGAGCAACAGAGGCCGAAGGATCAGCCAACTGGTCCAGCAGGCAGCTGCCGCAGCCCTCGCCGTCATCCCCGCCGATCGGGGCATCCAGGGAGCGCAACCGCTCGCAGGTGTGCAGATCCGCCGCCTGTCCCAGGGCTTCGGTACTGCAGGAGAGCTGGCGGGCCAGCTCCGCGGCGGACAGCGGTGGCTGGCCGTCGTGCAGGCGAAGCGCCTGGAGCCGTTCCACCCGTTGCTGCAGCTGCCGCAGCCGCCAGGGCGCCCGCAGGGGCCGGTGCCGATCGCGCAGATATTGCTGCATCGTGCCGCGGATGTACGGAACCGCAAAGCTGCTGAGGCTGACGCGCCGCTGAAGGTCAAAGGCCTCGATGGCCCGCAGCAGGCCGATCGCTCCAAGCTGGAACAGGTCGTCCAGGGGCAGATCGGTGCTGGCCGCCTGGAGTCGGGCCTGCAGCCGTACCAGCGGCAGATTGACCTGCACCAGGGCATTGCGCCAGTGCAGCCGCACATGAGCTTCGCTGCTGCAGGCGTAGGCCGCCAACCAGGCTCGGTTGATGGCGGCCGGATCCGCCGGTCCTGCCGTGCGCCGCATGGCAGCTGGGGCACCGGCGGCAGCGGCACTGGCTTCCGTGGAAGCTGCCGTGGGTGACGAGCGAAACAGGGGAACGATCGAGCCGACCATGGGGGAAACACGTCCGTCCTTTCACGGTCGGCCTGGAGGCCAGGCGCCCACATCCCCTGATCCGGTGAATCCAGCTCACCCATTCGGGTGATCTTTGCCGCCTCAAACAGCCGGCGTGGCGGTGACACGGGGATCCAGCTCGGCCCAGCGCTGCAGCGCCGGCCAGCGGCACACCCGCTCGTACACCTGCCGGTGGCCTTCGGCGTTGAGGTGAAGCCCATCGGGCTCGATCCACTGCAACCAACGCGGATCGGCCGTGAGGGTCTCCAGCAGCGGCAGAAAGGGGACGTCCGCCTCCATGGCCGCCTCCTCCAGCAGCCCCTCGTAACGCCGCACCGACGCCAGGTCAAACCAGAGAACCTCGGCATAGGGCATCACCGCCTCATCCACCGGGGTGAGCCCCAGCAACAGCACCGGCGCAATCCGCCGGGCCTCCCGCAGCAACTGCTGCATGCCGAACAGAAAGGCCTCCGGTTCCAGCTGCTCACGGCCATCCGAGCGGCCCACCCGGGCGGTGTCATTCAGGCCGATGCCGATCAGGATCCCCTGGGGTCGCTGGCGGCGCAGCTCGCCACGGCAGTGCACTTCTGCCGGCAAGCGAGCGGAGAGGCGTTCCAGGCCGTCGCCCCGCACCCCGAGGTTGTAGAGCACCGGGCCCTGGGGCAGGCCCATCCAGTGGCGCCGCAGCCGCTCACACCAGCCGCCATGCTCCGGATCGCCCCAGCCATAGACCAGGCTGTCCCCCAGCACCACCAGTTTTCGGGGAATCCGGGTCGGGCCGGGCACGATCGACGCCATGGGGGTTCTCAGAGCTTGGAAGTCTCGCCGCTGGATCCGACAGCCCTGCCAGTTTCCCGGTCAGCTGTTTTCGGACCCGCAGTGGTCTGGTTCGCCGTTCGCAGGTCCCCTGATGCCAACTTCGCCGTCTCCAGGTGGCCTCAGGCGAGCAGCAACCGCTGGCGCAAACGGTCGCTGAGTTCCTCCCCCAGCAGGGTGAGAACGGCATACACCGCCAGCAGGGCCGCGATCTGATCCCAGGCAAAGCCGCTGAGGCTTTCCAGCAGCTGGGTGCCCAGGCCCGTGGCGCCCACCAGGCCCACCACCACCGATTCCCGAAGGATCACATCGGTCCGATAGGCGCCATAGGCCAGGTAGGAGCGGGCCAGCCTGCTGTAACGGCCATAAAGCAGGGCCAGTCGGGGGCCGACGCCACCGGCGCGCAGAGCCTGTTCAGGGCCAGGATCTGCGCTCTCGGCCGCCTCCAGCAGCAAGCGCCCCAGGATGCCGAGGTTGTGGAAGCCCAGAGCCAGGGCCCCGGTGATCAACCCCGGCTGCAGCAGAAACAACAGCAGCAGGGCCGTCAGGGGTGGGGGCCAGAGCCGGCCCAGGGCCCAGATCAGTTGCAGAGCGGCCCGGGCCCAGCCCCAGGGTGCCGCCAGCAGCAGCAGCAACGGCGCCACGCCCACCGCCAGGGCGGCTGCGAGCAGGGTCATCACCAGAGTGGTGCCGATCAGGTCGCCCCAGGGCAGAGCCAGCACCCCAGACCAGTCGCCCTGGCCCAGGCCCGGCAGGCCCTGCCACTGCACCAGATCCTGGGGGCGCACCTCAAGCCGTGCCGCCGCCGCGAGCAGGAGTGGCAGCAAGGCCAGGGCCGTGACGAGGATCTCGCGGCCCCTGCGGCCCACGCTCGCCCGTTTCAGGCCCAGGCGGCCCGGCATGCCCCAGCGCCGCCGCAGCCAACCCACCAGGGCCTCGAGCAGAAGCATGGCCGCAAGCAGCAGCCAGAGGCTGGTCCAGAGTTCGTGGAAGGCGAGCGACTGCAGGGTCAGACGCAGGTCGGTGCCGATCCCCCCCAGACCGAAGACTCCGAGCAAGGTGGCGCTGCGCAGGGCGCACTCGAGGCGATACCCCCCGTAGCTCAGCACCTGCGGGAACAGCGGCGGGCCGATGGCCGTGAGCAGGGCCGCGCCAGGGGGAGCGCCACAGGCGCGCAACGCGTCAAGGGTGCGGGTGGGCAGGGCATCGAGCTGGTCGGCGGTGACGCGGGCCACCAGGGCGCCGTAGGGCAGGGCGATGGCCACCACCGCCACCGCCGGCTGCAGTCCCACGAGCTGCAGCAGAAACAGCCCCCAGAGCAACTCATGGATCGAGCGGGGCAGCGCCAGCAGACGGCGGATCAGCCCCGCCGGAGCTGAACCCAGTCCACAGGTGGCCCACACCGTGCGCGAGCTGGCCAGCCCCAGGGCCAGTCCAAGGCCGAGGCTGAGGGCCCAGCCGAGCAGGGCCACACCCAGGGTGATGCCCAGCCCCTGCAGGGCGGAACCCACCACCAAGGGGTCGAGGGAGGGCGTCACTGCCGCAGAGACGAAACGACCCAGCAGATCCCAGCCACCGCCGTGGATCAGCTGGGGCAGCAGGGCAGCAACCGGCAGGAGCGCCAGCGCCGGCAGCAGCACCCAGAGCGGCACGGCGGGCCGCAGCCTGGGCCTGTCCACCGCCGGCAGCGTGGTCATCGGGCCTCCACGGTGCTGGGCTCTCCGGCATACAGAGCCTTCAGGGCTTCGGGGCTGATCGCGCTGGGCGGGCCATCGAAGACCACCTGGCCCTGGCGCAGGCCCACCACCCTTGAGAATCCGCCAATCAGGTCAGGTCGATGCAGACTCAGCAAGAGGGCACGGGGGGGGGCGGCCTGGGCCAGCAACAGGGCCAGCAGATCCTGGGCCAGGCGCGGATCCAGGCTGGCCAGTGGCTCATCCGCCAGCAGTAGGGTGGGCTGCTGACGCAGCAGACGGGCCAGGGCCACCCGCTGGCGTTGCCCGCCCGAGAGAGCGGCAACGGGCTCACCGAGCAGGGCGGGATCGAGGTCAACCTGGCGCAGGGCCTGGGCATTGACCTCCGTCTCCAGGGGGAGCAGAAGATTCAGCAGGGCCCGAGGCCAACCCCACTGGGCCAGGCGTGCGGCGTTGAGATTCTGCTGAACGCTGAGCTCCTCGATCAGGCGAAGGTCCTGCCAGAGGGTGCCGATGCGGGCCTGTTGGCGCCGCCGCCGCCGGCCTGTGCGGGCCTGCGTCTCCCCCTGCCAGAGCACCACACCCCGCGTGGGCTCGAGCAGACCATTGGCCACGGCCAGCAGAGTGCTCTTACCGGCGCCGCTGGCACCAAGCAGCGCCACGCTGTCGCCAGGCTGCAACCGCAGCGTCACCCCCTGGAGCCGGGGGCGCTCCACACCAGCCACGACCCTTCCGGCCACAGCGATGTCCAGCAGCTCAAGCACTGGCGAAGCGGAGGTGTGCGTGGCAGCGGAGGAGGCGGCAGCACCAAGGGAAGGGGCCTGTGGAGATCTCACCAGGGGAAGGGGGCGTCGACTGGGCGGAATCCCTTGCACCCTGCCAGATTCAGGGTCGCTTCTCTGCGGATTCAGGCGAATTCAGTTCCCGCATCAATCCACAACCTTGTCATTCGGACCAAAGCGGCAGTTGAAGGCCTGCACATAGGCGGAGCCAACATCGTAATGGCCATGGTCCAGATTGTGCCCGACCTGCCAACGACTGGAATTGGCGGCGGTGCTGTCGCAAGAATAACGCGGATAGAGACAACGCCCGACACATCGACGGATGTGATTCATACGCGATCCCATGGACGCTGCACAACACCTGCCGCAGCAGCAGTGATATCTGATGCCAGCAGTCAGTGAATCAACAACAGCCCTTTCCCATCAATCAGATAGAAGACAGGACACCGGTTCAACGCCAGACCACCAAAAGTCTCACGGAGAAAAAGACCATCTTGAACGCTCATCATGAAGAAGGCTAGAGAGCCATGAAGGCAGGAAAGCCAGGAATCACTGAGGCGAACAGCCAACAGGCTCAACACTCTCAATCCGATCGATGGCGATCTGAACGCGACCAACTAAGATAATGGTGCCTTGTTCCGGCCCCGTGCTTAAACACTGAAGTACGGTTGTCTGGAAATAAGAGAACCGTCCAGGCTCGTCATGGTGAATCAGGACTCGCGGGCTCTGCAGTTTGCGGTTGGAGTCAATCTGATCATGGCGGTGGCTGGGGCGATCGCATCCTGGCTCTGCAATGCCCAGGCTCTCGCCCTCGATGGTTTGGTATCAGGGCTGAACGCCTTGATGATTCTTGCCGGCGGACACCTGAGCACCCAGGTTCTGCGGCCACCCGACAGGCGCTTTCCCTTTGGCTACTGGGCACTGGAAACCCTGTATGTCGGCAGTCGATCCCTCCTGCTGCTGGGGATTCTGCTGTTTGCGGCGATCAGCTCGATCGACAGGATTCTGGCTCAGCGGCATGGAGCCAGCATCACCCCTCCCTGGATTGGTGGAATCGTGATCTACGCATGCCTGATGGCCGCGCTGGGGCTCTTGGTCGCCTGGAATCATCACCGGCACTGGAAAATAGGGGGCAGACAGAGCCAGCTGCTGGCCATGGAGCGTCGCGCCACCCTGGTGGGTGCAGCCATCAGTGCCGGCCTGGGACTGGCCTTTGCCGTCACCCCCCTCCTGCTCGACACACCACTGGCGGGCATGGTGCCGGTGAGTGATGCCTGGATCGTTCTGCTGCTCTCTGGGATCCTAGTGGTGGCTCCGCTGCGCAGCCTCAGAGATGCGGTCAGTGAACTCGGTGGCGTAGCCGCCAGATCCACGGTCCGCCAGGCAGTGCTGAACATCGTCCGGCAGGAACTGAATGCACAGGGAATCCGCCTGGTTGACGACGCCGTGTTCACCTCAGGACGGGCTGTTCAGGGGTTGCTGTACATCGATCCCGGCATGGCCCTTTCGGCGTTGGATGTGGATCTCCTGCGGGATCAGCTGGAGCGGACCTGCCGTCAACGCTTTGAGAATCTTGCTCTGGAACTGGTGCTGACCTGTCGTGATCCTCTCTGAGGGAAAGAAAGAGAGAAGGGCAAGACCAAACGTCTTTGGCAGTCAATCAAACGCATCTCCGGTCAGCACATAACGTTTGGTTTCGGAATCGCCTAAGCCAGCGGACAAACCAAGATCTCTTCTCAGTGTAGGAGAAGCAAAATGGAACTTGATTAGGTAGCAAGCTCCGTCAGCGCCCTTCCAGCACCTAGACTAATACGCATGTACCGGTCAGGATCGCTATGGCCATGAATCGGATCCAGTTCCAGCCGAGTCTTTCTCTGCCTCAGTTCAT
>NZ_JAYGID010000094.1:0-58074 GCF_034931685.1 Synechococcus sp. CCY9202 | reverse complement strand
AGCGCTTCCCCAAGGCCACCGAGCTCATGAACGAGGCCAGAGAGGACGTGCTGGCCTTCCGTCACTTCCCGCAGCCTCACTGGAAGAAGGTCTGGAGCACCAACCTGCTGGAGCGGGTCAACGAGGAAATCAAACGCCGCACACGCGTCGTCGGCATCTTCCCTAACGACGCGTCGATCACCCGCCTGGTGGGCGCGGTACTGCTGGAGCAGCACGAGCACTGGCAGCTGGAGGGACGCCGCATGTTCTCAGCCGAGAGCATGGCCGCCATCCCGGAGCTGGAGGATCTGCCGGACCTGCTCAGCGCCGCCGCCTGAGAGGTTGCAAGACGTAGGCCCCAGGTGATTGAGGTGGCAGCGCCCCACAGGGCGCAGCGGCCTCGATCGCCGCCCGGGGGCCGGCGCTGTAACCCCTGGGCTGCATAGAAGACTCCTGCCGCTCACAACACAGCCGCGATCAGACGAGAGACTTGACAAGTCAATCGTCTCGTTTCATCGTGGAAGAACGAGGTGCATCTGCGCCTCAGGAATGACAGCCCGTCATTCCACCCTGTTCACCCTCTGATCAGGGCATTCGGGCCTCGGGTTTTACACCACGCAAAGGGACGCGGCCTAGCCAGGTATCGTCCCAGCTGGTTTGAGAATCCCCTAATAGCTGCTCATGCAGGCTCACGATGGCTTGTGGTTCCCAGTACCCGGTGGGATTCTTCAAATCGGCTGGAAGTGCGTCCGTCGGGGCAAGAAATCCATGGCGACACAGGTAGCCTGCGACGGCGGAAGTCCCACTTCGATGCATGCCCAGCACCATCAGAAGCCTGGATGGAAATGGAAGTTCCGCAGATTCAAGAACCTGCGGTGATCGGAGATGATGGGATAACGAAGGTTTGTCTTCCTGATCGGCGCGCCTCTGAGCTGTGGTTGGAGCTAGTTGTTGGTGGAAGGCGTGTCGGAGGGTTTCAGTCCAGGTTGGTGGAGGTTGGTGAATTTGATCGAGCCGATCCAGAAGTGCTAAGGCCTGCATGCTCCACACGATGGTCCTTACGGAATCGGCGTGGTTCAGCTCCTCATGGATCCAGATAGCCCCATAGCGGCAGCATTGCTCCTCGTGTAGCTCCACCCAGTCGGGCTGGGGCTGACAGTGGCGTTGGAGGCTGGAGAGCAGTCGCGCCCCGGCCAGGGCATGGGCAATCGCCGCAGTGCGGTCGAGTTCACTGAGCTCAAGCATTCGGCCATGGCAGGCAACCGCCAGTGAGCGGAACTGATCCTGGCTTTCCGGCCGCTGCAAAACCTCAGGAATACGTTCAAGAAGCTGGCTGGCTGTCTCGTCAAGGGATACATCCGTTGGCTTGCCCATCAGACTGCTGGCGGGGTCAGGGCAGAGTGTTCTCTGGCTGGAAACACTGCAGTGCTTCCCTCAACGCCGACCGCACCGCCTCTCCCTGGGCCTCCGCTACGTCCTCCTTAGAGGCTCCATCCCGCACTCCATGGCCAAAGGCCAGAGCCGCCTGCTGCTGCTGCCGGCCCTGCTCCGGCCCCGGCTCGATCGTGAGCAGCAGGGCCACCCCATAGCGCAGCCACTCGGCTGGATCGTGGCTTTCCAGCAGATGGGCCTCGATCACCGCCTGCCAATCGCCCCGCTCGAATGCCGCCTGGGTCATCGCCTGCCTTGTCGATCACGCCTGCAGGTTATGGGCATTGGGCCCGGCCCAGGCTCCCTTCGAGGCTGCCAGTGATCTCAAGGCGCCCCCCCCTGCAGCCACTGGGCCACGCTTCCCCTGCCGCACACCGTGCGCACCCCGAAGCGTTGCTTCATCGCCAGGGCCAGCGGCAGCCGGTAGGCGCCGCACTCCGCCAGCAGCACGTCGAACGGGCGTTCCAGATAGAGCTGCTCCACCGCACCCACGCACTCCGCCAGGCTGTCTTCAAAGCCGGCGGCGGGCCGCAGCGGATGGCAGCTGCTGGGCCCCGGCAGGCAGCGCAGGCCGAAGGCCTCTCCCACGAACGGTTGCCCGTCGCGATGGGCCCGTTGCACCCCCTCCCAGCGCGCCCCCACATACACCACCTCCAGGCCCCCCAGGCTCTCGGCCAGGTCGTCTTCGGCCGGGATCGCAACGATGCAGCCTGCTTGGAGCAAGGGCAGCGCCAGCAACTGGCTGCTCGCCTCGGTACTCCAGCCCTGGGCCTGCTGCAGTGCCGCCAGGGCCGGCTGAGCCCAGCGCAGCAGGCTTTCGACCGGGGCATGGGAACTGGCGTAGAAGCCCCCGGCGCGATGCCATTCCCGCAGCACCGCCTCGGTAGACCACAGCGCCATCGGCCCCTCCGGATTGGCGGCCTGCCAGAAGGCTGTGTCGTGATGGCGGCGTCGCATCGCCACCAGGGCGTCCTCCAGGGCCGGTCGCTGCTGCTGCAACTGCAGCAGCAGCACCAGTTCGATCGGCTCCAGCTCCACCACCATGCCCTGCCTCCACTCCACCGCCGGCAGCGGCTGGCAGCGGTTCTCCAGGGCCTTCTGCCACTGGTGGGCTGCCTGGCTCAGCACCGCCACGCCCGCCAGCGGCAGCGTTGCCCCCCCCCGCTCCAGGCCGCTGTGCAGGCTCACTGCCGCGGGTGCTGCCGGCCGGCTGCTGCCGTGGTGGCGCTCCAGGAAGCTCTCAAGCGCCGCCGCGGCGCCCTCCAGGTCGCCATCCAGAAAGGGGGCCAGATCAAAGCTGTGGGCCTCCGTTGCGGCCAGGCCGCACCCCAGCACCAGTGCACTGGCCCCTGTGCTGGGGTCTGGAGGATTCGCTTCCCCATCCAGCCACTCGGCTTCCACCAGCTCCAGCTCCTCCGGCCGGCCCGCTCCCCGGTTGATCTGGATCAGCTCCAGCGCCAGCCTGGCGCGCAGCACCGCGGCGGCAAAGGCCTCCTGCCGTTCGGGCAGCACCTGCAGCCGAGCCAGCTGCTTCAGCAGCAGCTCCAGCGCCTCACCATCCAGCTCCGCCTCCTGCAGCAGGGGCTCGATCCGGGCCTGCAGCAGCTCGCGGCAGGCCAGGGTCACCCACTCCGGTGCTGGATCCAGCAGCTCAGCCAGCCGCAGGAACTGATCAAGGCTGCGCTCCCCGGCCTCCGCTTCGGTTCGATCTCGCCAGGCCAGGGCCCCTTCCTGCACCAGTTGCTGCTCATACACGTGCAACCACTCCGGTGGCACCAGCGGCAGGGAGGCTGCCGCCTCCAGGGCCTGGCTCACCCTCCAGCAGATCACGGCCCTTGGCTCGCCCTCGAGGGCCGCCTCGCCATCCGTTCCGAACACGGCCCCATGCACGCGAACCGCCACCTGAGCCAGCAGCTCGCCATAGCGGCTCCAGTACTGGTCCGCCTTCTGCGGCTGGGCGGCAACCAGAGCCTGCACCTGCTGCTGCAGGGCATTCAGAGCCTCCAGGGCCTGCTCCAGCTCCCGCTCCTCCAGGGCCCGGCGCAGCTGTTGGGTGGTGAGGTTGGCGATCTCCAGCAGCAGCTCCGCCGCTGTGGCGATCGGGCCGCTCGGCTGCGGATTCCGATGCAGCTCGCTCAGCAGCGCCAGCAGGGCCCCATGGGCCAGCGGCAGCGCCCGCAGCTGCGCCAGGGGCAGCCACACGCCAGACCCAACCCTGCGGGAAGCAGGTGGGTTCCGGGGCGCACTCGACACGGTGTCTGCAGGGCATAGGGTCTTGCCAGCCGATTCCAGCACGGGTTCCATGCCCCCCGCGTTGCCCATGGCCCTGGCCGAGTGGCGCCGGGGCGCCTTCCTTGGCCGCCTCGAAGGGTGGGATGCAACCCACGGGCTGCACGGCTGGGCCAGCCGCTGGCCGCCGGCGCCGGAGGCGGCCCCCCTCGTGTTGCAGCTGGTGCTGGAAGACCTGCTCCAGCCCGCGGCCTCCCCTGCCCTGGCTGAACTGGTGGCGCAGCAGCCGCGGCCCGATCTGCAGGAGCAGGGCCTGGCCGCCCCCTGCGGCTTCCGCTTCTGGTGGTCCTCGGCCCATCCCCTGCCGCCCTATTCCCAGGGTCTGGTGGTGCGCCTGTTCTTCGACGCCGAGCGGCGCTGGGAGCTGTCGGGCAGTCCGTTGCGGCTCGATGCCGAGCTTTACCGCCTCATCGCCCAGCAGCGCCACCAGGGGGCGGCCCGCGGTGGTGGCCTCAGCGGTCGTCAGGGGGGGCTGCTGGCCGGCTGGGGGCAGGGCTCCGAATCCCTGCAGCTCCGCCTTGATGGCGCCACCTGCCTACCGCTTCCCCCACCGGAAACCCCCACCGCCGCAGCCTGGCCCTTCCAGCTGGAGCTGCCTGCCCAGGCCTGCGATGGCCGGGTTCATCACCTGCAGCTGGAAACCGCCGCCGGCGAGGTGCTGGATCAGCGCTTCGAGCTGCTGCCTTTTCAGCTCACCCCCTGGGATGCCCTGCAGGCCCACAGCCGCCCCCCCTTCCCCGATCAGCTCGCCCCCCTGGCCCGCGAGCGCTATCGCAGCCTCCACACCTGGCTGGCCTGGGCCGATGCCGATGGCACCCCCCTGCCCGCCGATCTGCCCCTGCTGCAGCGCCTGCTCGAGCATCCCCTCCGCCGCGAGGCCGCCGGCGCCACCGAACCCGGCCCCGATGGCAGCCCCGTGCCCCGAAGGCCCCTCTCCCTTCCCCTCGCCGCTGACCCGCTGGTTTCCGTGGTGGTGCCGGTGCACAACCACTACCCCGTGACCCGCCGCTGCCTCGCGGCCCTGGCCTACGCCCCCACCCGCGTGCCCTTTGAGCTGATCGTGGTCGACGACGGCTCCACCGATGGCACGGCCGAAGCCCTGGCCGCCGAGGCGCCGGGGGTGCGGCTGGTGCGCCATGGCTTCGCCCGCGGCTTCAACCAGGCCTGCTGCAGCGGCGTGGCCGAGGCCCGCGGCAGCATCGTGGTGCTGCTCAACAACGACACCGAACCCTGCGCCGCCTGGCTGGAGGAGCTGCTCGACCCCTTCCAGCGCTGGCCCGATACCGGTGTGGTGGGCGCCCAGCTGATCATGGCCGATGGCACCCTGCAGGAGGCCGGCGGCATCGTGTGGGGCAACGGCGAACCCTGGAACTACGGCCGTGGCGGCAACCCCTACGACCCCCGCACCGCCTACGCCCGCCAGGTGGATTACGTGAGCGGCGCCGCCCTCGCCATCCGCCGCGAGCTCTGGAACCAGCTCGGCGGCTTCAGCCCCGAATTCTCTCCCGCCTACTACGAAGACACCGACCTGGCCTTCAAGGTGCGCCAGGCCGGCTTCAGCGTGCGCTACGCCCCCCTCTCCCGGGTGATCCACCACGAGGGCGTCAGCAACGGCACCGATCCCAGCACCGCCTCGGGCCTGAAGCGCTACCAGGAGCTCCACGGCCCCCTGTTTCGTCAGAAGTGGGCCGCGGCCTTTGACGGGCCCGAGGAGCCCAGCCGCCAGGAGGCCGATCGGATCAAGGATCGCGGCATCGTGGGCCGTGCCCTCTTTCTCGATGCCGAAACCCCCCGCCCCGATCGGGATGCCGGCAGCCACGCCGCCCTGGTGGAGATGGAGCTGGTCCAGGCCCTTGGCTGGAAGGTCTCCTTCCTGCCCCTCAACCTCGCCTGGCTGGGCAACTACAGCGAAGACCTGCAGCGCCGCGGCATCGAGCTGCTCCATGCCCCCTTCGTGCTCTCGCTGGAGCGCTTCCTGCAGGAGCGCGGCCAGGAGTTCGAGCTGGTCTATCTCACCCGCTACACCGTGGCCCTCACCGCCCTGCCCCTGCTGCAGCGCCATGCCCCCCAGGCCAAGCTGCTGTTCTGCAATGCCGATCTCCATTACCTGCGCCAGCTGCGGGCCGCCCGGGCCGAGCAGCTCAGCGGCGAGGCCGCCCGAGTGGCCCTCGCCGCCGTGGAGGAGGTGAAGCAGCAGGAACTCGCGGTGATCCGCCAGGTGCACCTCACCTTCAGCTACTCCGAGCTGGAGCGCGGCGTGCTCGAAGCCGAGACCCTCGGCGAAGCGGCCACCGCCGCCTGCCCCTGGGTGGTGCAGGCGCCGCCCCAGCCGGCCCCCCTGGAGGGGCGCCAGGGCCTTGCCTTCCTCGGCAGCTACGGCCATCCCCCCAACCGCGATGCCGTGCAGGCCTTCCTCGAGGAGGTCTGGCCCCTGCTGCAGCAGCAGGATCCTTCCCTCACGTTGCACCTCTATGGCAGCGGCCTCTCCCCCGAGCTGGCCGGCTGCTGGGGCGAGCATCCCGGCGTGGTGGCGGCCGGCTGGATCGCCGAGGCCGCCCAGGTGTACGAGCGCCACCGCATCTTCATCGCGCCGCTGCGCTCCGGCGCCGGCATCAAGGGCAAGGTGGTGGCCGCCGCGGCCCACGGCATTCCCCAGGTGCTGAGCCCCCTGGCGGCCGAGGCCACCGGCCTGCGCCACGGCCAGGAGGTGTTCCTGGCCCGCACCCCGGGCGAGTGGTGCGAGGCGGTGCGCCAACTCCACACCTGTGCCGCCACCTGGGAGGCCATGAGCGCTGCCTCCTTCCGCTACGCCCGTTCCACCTGGAGCCGCGAGCGGGGCCTGGCCCTGATGGCCGACGCCCTCAGCCGCCTGCAGCTGCCCAGCCGGGACCCTGTGGCGCCATGACCACCACCTCCCAGCCCCAGCCCCAGCCCCAGCGGGCCATGCCCGAACCCCTCTCCGGCCTGCCCGACCCGGCCGTGGTGGAACTCGCCCCCGGGCGCCCCTTCCTCTCCCTCAGCGAGACCAATCGCCTGCTGCGCCGCCAGAGTCTGGGGCCATCCCTGGCCCGGGCCTGGCTGCTCGAGGAGCTGGTGGAGGCGATCCCGCTGGCCCCAGACCAGGAGAAGGCCCTGATCCGCACCTATCTGGAAGCGCGGCAGGTGAGCAATGAGGAAGCCCTGCAGCAGTGGCTGGAGCAGCACCAGCTCAGCCTGGCCGATCTCTCCTTTCTGGCCACCCGCGAGCATCGGCTCCAGGTCTTCCGCCAGCGGCGCTGGGGTGAGGAAGTGGAAACCCGCTTCCTGCAGCGCAAGCTGGAGCTCGATCAGGTGGTCTATTCCCTGCTGCGGGTGCAGAGCCGCGAGCTGGCGGAAGAGCTGCACCATCGCCTCCTGGCCGGCGAAGCCGAGTTCGCCAGCCTGGCCGCCGAGTTCTCCACCGGCTCCGAACGCCACAGCGGTGGCCGCCTCGGCCCCCTGCCCCTGGCCGCGGGGCACGCCAGCCTGGTGCGCCGCCTGCGGGTGGGGCGGCCGGGTCAGCTCTGGCCTCCCTTTCAGGCCGGTGATATCTGGGTGGTGCTGCGGCTCGACGAACTGCGCCCCGCCCGCTTGAACGATCAGCTCCGAGCCCGCATCATGGGGGAACTGTTCGACGAATGGATGCAGGAACGGGTCCGTCTGCTGCTGGATGGCGAGTCCTTGCCATCGCTTGATCCACTGCTGGCCTTGCTGGAGGTTCCCGGCAGCCCTGATCCCCATGTCTGATGCCACCGTCTCCCGCTACGGCCTCCTCAGGGAGTTCGAGCCCTTCGATCAGCTGCCGGCGGCCCAGGCCGATGCCCTTGATCCCCTGCTGGAGCCCCGCCGGTTTCGCCTCGGCCAGACCCTGCTCCGCCCGGATGTGCTGCCCGAAGGGGTGCTGCTGATCTGCAGCGGCCAGGTGCGCAGCCTCGGACCCTCCCGCGAGGGGCGCGGGCTGCGCACCCTCGAGCGGTTCGGGCCGGGTTCCCTGGCCGGCTGGGCGGGCCTGCTGCGCCGCGAGGCCTGTGAACACCTGCGCGCCGCCACCGAGGTGGAGGCGTTGCTGCTTCCCGCCGCCGCCTTCCGTGATCTGCTCATGGCCCAGCCGGGCTGCCGGGCCTGGTTTGAGACCCACACCTGCGGGGCCGAGCTCCATGGCGTGCTCGCCGCCCTGGCGGCCCGCGATCCCTTCGGCGAGGCCCTGCTCGACGATTGGCCCCTGCCGCCCGAACAGGTGCGGCTCCGCAGCCTCGTACCCGGGGGCGGCACCGAGCTCAATCTTCCCCCCGGCTTCCGCTGGTATGCCAGCAGTGGCCTGCCCCTGGCCGAAACCTGGAGTGATCGCCCCCTCCCCCCGCTGCGGCCGGAGTCGCCCTGGCTGCGCCTGGTGGGGCTCGCCATTCCTGCGGAGGAACAGGCCCCGATCATCCTGGGTGGCGAGCGCCTGCGGCCGGCCGTGCTGGCCGAAGTGGTCGACACCCCCGACTACAGCGCCTCACCGGAGCCCGCCGCCCAGCGTGCTGCCGGTCGGGGGGGTGGGGTGCTCGCCCTGGCCCGGGCCACGGGTCCGCGCGAGATCCCCATCGCCCTCTGCCTGGCCCTGGCCGAGTATTTCGGCCTCCCCCTCAATCGCGATGCCCTCGCCGACCAGGTGGATGCGGTGCTGCAGCGACAGCCCCAGCTCAACCTGGTGAACATCGGCCAGATCCTTGATACCGCCGGCCTGCGCGTGATGCTCACCCGCATCCCGGCCGATCGGCTCGCCCGGGTGCCCACCCCGGCCCTCCTGTTCCAGAACGGCCATTTCGGCCTCCTGGATGGTGTCGACCCCGATGGCCATGCCCGCGTGCTCGAAGCGGCCCTCGGTGCCCTGCGGGTGCCGGTGCCGGAGCTGATCACCCACGAGGGGGGGGAGATCGAGCTGCTGCTGTTTGAACGCAAACCCGAAGCCAAGGAACAGAACTTCAGCTGGAGCTGGTACCTGCCCTTTCTGCGGCCCCATCGACGTGAACTCGTCGAGGTGCTGCTGGTGTCGGTGGTGATCAACATTCTCAGGCTGGTGTTCCCCCTGGGCCTGATGGTGTTGATCACCTCCGTGCTCGCCAGCCGCAACATCGGTGCCCTGCTCAGCATCAGTGCCGTGATGCTGCTGGCGGCGGTGGTGGAAAGCCTGCTCAAAACCCTGCGCAGCTTCATCTTCACCCAGACCGCCAATCGCATTGATCAAGACACCAAATCCACCATCCTCGATCAGATGGTGCGCCTGCCCCAGAGCTTCTTCGACAGCCGCCCCGTTGGCCAGATCACCTTCTATTTCGGCATGCTCGATCGGCTGCGGGAGTTCCTGCTCGGCCGTACCCTGCCCACCCTGATCGATTTCGGTTTCAGTCTTCTCTATATCGCCGTTCTGCTGGCCCTCAGCCCCCTGCTCACCCTGGTGGCCCTCTCCACCCTGCCCCTGGTGCTGGGGCTGGCTTTGGTGAGCAATCCGATTGTGCGCAACCAGATCCAGCGTTCGATCGGCCATTCGGTGCGGGCGATGAGCTTTCTGAATGAGGCGATCACCGGCATACAAACGATCAAATCGCAGAATGCGGAGTTGAAGACCCGCTGGGAATTCCAGAATCGCTATGCCAGTTTTATCGGTGAAGATTTCAAGCTCAAGATCACCCAGGAGTCGATCAACAATCTCTCCTCTTTTCTTGGTAATCTCAATCAGCTCCTGGTGTCTGCAGTGGCGATCTGGCTGATCATCGAGGGCCGCATGAGTCTTGGTGTGTTATTTGCTTTTCGAATCATCTCCGGCTACATCAACGGCCCCCTCACCCAGCTGATCTCCACCTGGCAGAATTTTCAATACAACGGCCAGGTTCTGCGCATGGTGGCCGATGTGGTGGATCGCCCCACCGAGCAATCGCAGCAGCAGAGCCAGGCCATTCCTCTGCCCCCCCTGCAGGGCCGCATTCAGTTTGTCGATGTGGCCTTTCGCTTTCGCGACGATGGCCCTCTGATCCTGGAGGGCATCAACCTTGAGATCCAGGCTGGCTCCTTCGTGGGGCTGGTGGGAGGATCCGGCAGTGGCAAATCCACCCTGCTCAAGCTGCTGCCCCGCTTCTACAAGCCGCTGCAAGGGGAGGTGATGATTGATGGTCTGGATATCTCCAAAGTGGAGCTGTATTCCCTCCGCCGCCAGATCGGTGTGGTTCCCCAGGATTCCCTCCTGTTTGACGGCACGATCAAAGACAATCTCCTCATGGTGAAGCCCGATGCCACCGCTGCCGAGATGATCCGTGCCGCCCGCATTGCCTGCGCCCACGATTTCATCATGGCCATGCCGCAGGGCTACAACTCCAGCGTGGGTGAGCGGGGTGCCGGGCTCTCCGGCGGCCAGCGTCAGCGGCTCGCCCTCGCCAGGGCCGTGCTCCAGAACCCCCGCCTGCTCATCCTCGATGAAGCCACCAGCGCCCTCGATGCCAACACCGAGCGCCAGGTCTGCATCAACCTCTTTGAAGCGTTCCGCGGGCGCACCGTGTTCTTCATCACCCACCGGCTCACCACCGTGCGACCCGCCGACACGATCGTGCTGATGGACCAGGGCGCCGTGATGGAGGTGGGCTCCCATCGCCAGCTCATGCAACGCCGCGGCTGGTACTACGCCCTCTTCCAGAGCCAGAACCAGGAGGGAGCCGCCTGACCATGCCCTCCCCCAACCGCCCCCCCCGATCCGGCTCCGCTCCTGATCCCTCCGACCGCCTGCTCCGCTGGCTGGAGAGCAGCCTGGCCTGGCTGCGCTCGCCTCGCTCAGCCCGTCGGTCTGCTGGGCGCTCCTCAGGCTTTCCCCCGGATCGCGACGCTGTGATTCCGGTGCGCGTCGATCTGGTGGGGGTTTCCGATCCAACGCCACCGGCGTTGGCGGCCCCAGGCTCCTCCTCTCCCCCATCGCAGGGCCTTGCTGCAGAGGAGGCCCAGCAGCAGGAACCGTCCCACCCCTTCGGGCAGGGTCTGGTGGCAAGCCGCGGTGGAACTGCCCAACCACGGGAATGGAGCTTTGCGCAGCCCGTTCTGCTCAACAAGACGCGCCGCACCTCCAGCTTGCTGGTGTGGACAGCCGTGGGCGGCATCACGGCGGTGGCGGTCTGGGCCATGGTGGCGCCGATCGCGGAAACCATTGCGGTGCAGGGAAAGCTCGAGCCCTCCAGCACCGTCAAGGAGGTGAAGTCGCCTGTGGATGGGCAGGTGGAGCTGGTTCTGGTCAAGGAGGGCCAGTCTGTGCGCCAGGGGGATCCCCTCGTGCGGTTCGACCTGCGCCAGGCCCGCAGCCGGCTGGCGGCCGCCGAAAGCATTCGCCAGAGGCTGCTCAATGAGAACAGCGTCGCCCGGGCCACCCTCGGCGAGGAAGCCGCCCGCGGCGGCCTCACCCCAAACCAGCTCCGCCAGCTCAACGACAGGAGCCTTGAGCTTCAGAGTCGCCTGGATTCGGCCCGACAGGACCTGCGCAAGAGTGAGACCCGCCTGGCCGGTTACCGCGAATCCCTGGCCACCTACACCACGATCGCCGAGCGATACGAGCAACTGGTCAGCACCGGTGCGGTCAGTGAACTCCAGCTGCTGGAGGCCCGCAACAAGGCCCAGGAGTTCCGTTCCAAGGTGGCCGAAGAGGAGGAGGAGATCTCCCGCCTTCGCTCCCAGCTGGTGAACACGGGCTCCGGCACCGATGTGGAGCTGCGCACCAGCATTGAGGCGAATCTGCGCCAGATCAGCGAACTCGAGGGCCAGATCCGTGAAGCCCGCCTGCAGATTCAGTACGGCACCCTCAAGGCCCCCAGCAATGGCACGGTGTTTGATCTGAATGTGGGGCGCGGCAGTGTGGTGGTGGCCGCCGATCCCAAGGCGATCCTCAAGGTGGTTCCTCAGGACAACCTCCAGGCTCGTGTCTACCTGCCCAACCGCAGCATCGGCTTTGTGCGGGTGGGCCAGAAGGCGGAGATTTCGATCGACACCTTCCCCGCCAGCGAGTATGGCTATCTCCAGGCCGAGGTCCAACGCATCGGCTCCGATGCCCTCACCCCGGAGCAGCAGGCTGAGGTGCTTGGCACCAAGGCAGAGGGGCTGTACTTTCCCGCTGTTCTACGCCTGAAGCGGCAGAATCTTCCCCTCCCCTCCAGCGTGGTCCCCCTCAAGGCCGGCATGTCGCTCACGGCTGATCTTCAGTTGCGCGAACGCAGGGTGATCAGCCTGCTCACAGGCCTGCTGGAGGATCAGCGCCGCAACCTCGAGCGGCTGCGGGCTCGCTGATGGCCAGACCGCACTCCCAGCACTGGTGGCAATATGTGCCGCCGGCAGAACGGCGATCGCGGTCGTGGATGCTGCGTCGGCTTCGCTGGAGCAATCGGCTTCGATCCCGTCGCTTCTGGCTGATTGGATCGCTGATGATCTATGTGATCGGGTGTAGTGCACTCCTCGCTTTTTTCCCCCCCAGCCTGGCCCTGCTGGCATTGGCGCCATTGCTGTTGCTGCCGATGCTGGGATATCTGGTCTACTGGCTGATCTGGAAGGAGTTCCACGAATAGATGCGGTGATCAGTCTTTCACATACAGACTCGGAAGGGCGCCGAGGAGCCAGCTGGGCATGAACTTTCCCCCGCCGGCAAATTGAATCTTGCCTGGTTTGTAATACGGAAGCACCGCCAGAACAGCTTGTACCGCCTTGGGGCGATTCATATTGCGTACATAGCGCCCTAAATGGAGCCGGATCTGTTGGTCTTCTTCTGATAGCGAGGCGCTGCTGTAGCCGCTCTGCAGAAGCTTGCGATAGACATCACCAAACGCACTGCGGAACAATCCCTCCACCTGGGCTGAGGGCGTGTCCAGCCAGATCTGGCCGAGCTGTCGCCGGAAACCGGCCAGCTCCTCACGCAGCTCAACATCACTGGGGTCAATGGTGTAGAGGTTGATCAATCCGTTCAGGCGATTCAGAAAGTTCAGATCCGTGCTGAAGGCCAGGGCCTGGGCGCCGGTGTGCTGGGAAAGGCGTGGCAGGGGCGGAGCATCGCTTGCCGCCTTGGCCTCCAGATCACGCTGGTTGTATCCGGCTGGAGCCAGGGCAGCACGGCTGGTTGGCTGGGGCCGCCGCAGTCTGGGCAGCAATTCCGGCTCGAAAAGACTGGCGTAATCTTCCAGCAGCCAGCGAGGCAGCACCTGTTCAGCCTGGTTGACCTTCATCTTGCCCGGGCGCACATAGGGCATCAACGCCAGCAGGATGTTGGCGGTTTCAGGCCTCTGAAAGCCGCTGTAGAGCCGCTGGCACAGATAATCCTTCCATTCCTCCTCCTCGCGCAGCAGCGACTGCCTGGCCAGATCAGTGCTGATCATCTGCCGAAAGCAGCGGCCGATCGAGAAGGCATACAGCAGCTCCAGCTCATCAATCGGTGCACTCAGCCAGAACTGCGACAGACATTGCCGCGCCAGGCGCGCCTCCGCCAGCCGGCCAGGGCTCGGACTATGGCTGTAGTCCAGGAAAATCGTGTTGAGCCGTCCCGCAGACCAGGGCTGGATCTGCGGCCGGCTGTTGATCTCGATCCGGGGTGTGGTCGGATCGGTCAGCAGGGTGTCCGGGCTGAGGCCCTGGGTGGAGCGAGCCGGTTCCCCCCAGCTGATTTTCTCAGGGCGACCGAACAGGCGGCTCCAGAGCGACATGACGGGGAGATCACAACAAGTTGGCGTGATCGTAATAGGCTGCACCCATGGAGTTGTTGCTGATCCACCAGAACTATCCGGGTCAGTTTCGTTACCTTGCCCCGGCTCTGGGTCGGCTGGGCCACAACGTGTCGGCCCTTGGCGCGTCTCCTGCCAAGCCAGCCCAGCGAGCCAGCCATCTCCAGTACCCCTGGAGCACCCCCAGCCTGCCCGCCGACCTGGTCGATCCGGCCCTGGAAACCTCCCTCCTGCGCGGTGAGCGGGTGGCTGAGCATTGTTTACGCCTCCGCGACCAGGGGTATGTCCCCGCCGCGATCCTGGTGCACAGCGGCTGGGGTGAAGCCCTCTATCTCAGAGATGTCTGGCCCCGGGCGCGCCTGCTGATCTACCCCGAGCTCTATGCCTCGCCCCGTCTGCTGGGCTACGGCTTTGACGCCGACCTGGGCACGCCACCCTTCGCCCTGCAGGGCCAGTGGCGCCGGCGCAACCTCATGAACCTCGCCGCGATCGCCGATGCCGATGCGGCCGTGGTTCCCACCCTGTTTCAGCGCGACACGTTCCCTCCCCACCTGCGCAGCCGTTTTCATGTGATCCATGAGGGGGTGGATCTCGATCAGCTCAGACCCAACCCTGCCTGCCGCCTTCAGATCCGTTCCGGGCTGGTCCTGCGGCGGGGGGATCCGGTGATCACCTTCACCAGCCGCTACCTGGAGCCCCTGCGCGGCTTTCGCACCTTCATGCGCTGCCTGCCTGCCCTGATGGCGTCCCATCCCACACTCCAGGTGCTGGTGGTGGGGTCCACCGCTTCGGGCTATGGAGCGGTGTCCGCCCACCCGCAGGGGTACAAGGGGGAAATGCTGGCCCTGCTCGGGGATCAGCTGCCCCTGGATCGCCTCCATTTCCTGGGGCGCCTGAGTCTGGAGGAACTGCATTCCCTGTTTCAGATCACGGCCGCTCACGTGCATCTCACCTACCCCTATGCCCTGTCCTGGAGCCTGATCGAAGCCATGGCCTGCGGTGCCCTGATCGTGGGATCCGATAACGCCCCTCTGAATGAGGTGCTGCACCACGGCCACAACGGTCTGCTGGTGCCGTTCAACGACCCCGAAGCGCTGGGCTCCTGGCTTTCCGCCATCCTCCGCCAGCCCGAGGCCTTTGCCCCTATGGCCCGCGAAGCCCGACGCACAGTGGAAACCCGCTACAACCTCTCCGCCGCCGCTGCCGCTTACGACACCCTGCTGCGCAGCCTGGTGGCTCTTCCTTCAGATCAGGCCTGATTCAGCCGTCGGCTTCAGGGCGAAGGTCTGCCGTACCGCCTGGATCACGGTTTCGACCACCGAGCTCCACAGTCCGGGATCCTCCTGGCGAAACAGCTGCAGACTCGGATACCAGGGGCTGTCCGAGCGACCGCGCAGCCAGCGGGGATCGGCGCTCCAGGGCAGAAGCACCCAGGTGGGATGGCCGAGCGCCCCGCTCAGATGGGCGACAGACGTATCCACCGAGAGGATCAGATCCGTGGTCTGGATCACCGCCGCGGTATGGGCGAAATCCCCCTGTGGATCGATGGCGTCATCGAATCGAGCCGCCAGTGGGCCGAGGGCCTCGCGATCCGCTCCCTGCTGGATCAGCACCAGGCTGCAGCCGAGGTTGAGCAGGCCCTGGGTGAGGCGATCCAGGTTGGCCCGATCAAGGCTGCGCTTGTGATACTCCCGCCACTGAAAGGCGGAATCCCCTTTCCGGCCGCTGGCCCAGGTGATCCCGATCCTCACACCTCCTTCCCAGGCCGATCGTTGGTTCCAGGCGCTGGGGCGCAGATAGCTGCCCTGTTCTGGCAGGCCTTCGGGGTGGGGACCTCCACCCAGGCGATCCGGCAGGCTGAGCAGGCCAAGGCCGGTGGCTCCCTGGGGCAGTGGGCCCGGCGATTCCCCCAGCGGCAACACCTCTGGTTCGGGATCCAGGCCAGAGAAGGCTTGCTGCACCAAGGTCACCAGGGAGGCTTCCACCTCCAGCACCAGCCGGATTCCACTGCCGGAGATCCTTTGGTGCAGCAGGGGAAGCCAGCGGAGATATTGCAGGGTGTCGCCCAGCCCCTGCTCACTCCAGACATGCAGGGCTGCACCGCGGCCTGGCAGGCCTGGGGAGGAGCTGCGGCCGTGGGCGTAGCCGGCAATCTCAAAGCGACGCTCCGCCAGGCGGTAGGCCTCGTCGTAACGCTCCAGGCCCAGCAACAGGGAGGCGTGGTTGCAGGCGGCCTGGGGGCTGTCGCTCAGGCTGCGACACAATTGAAACGCCTGATCCGCTTCCTCGAAGCGATTCAGATCCCGCAGGGCGTTGGCGATGCCCAGGTACGGGCCAGCCTGTTGCGGTGCCGTGAGTGCTGCGTCCTGGTAGAGCCGCAGGGCTGCGTCCTGGTACAGCCTCAGGGCCTGGTGGGGCTGGTCGCTGAACCAGAAGGCATTCGCGGCCCTGATCCGGAGATGATGATCGTCTGGGACCAGGATCTGTGCTTCTTCTAACAGGCAGGCGGCCAGATCCCAGTCTTGACTGGCCTCTGCCTGGGAAACTTCCAGCAGCAGATCGGCCAGTTCATGGTTAGGAGGGAAAGGGCGCATTCAGGCGGGCCCGTGCCAGGGTTGAGCCAGAAGAATGCAGGCATCTCCTTCCAGACTGAAGCCGCCCTTCCCCTCTGTCAGGATTCGCACTTTGAAATGATCAGATGAAAAGGAGGGGGTACTAGGATATCGGGATGCAGAGATAGTCGTAATGGCTACCACAATTGACCAATTTGCCCCACCGGCAGGTGGTGAGTCGTCATTCGACTTCACTTCGGCTGATGGTACGAATGTTTCAGGATCCTTTGACGTCGATACGAATACTCAGACTGTTGCGATCTCCACTGAGGGAGGCGTTCTCAATGAAGTTGGTATTCAAGTCGTTGAAGGAATTGATTCAACCACTATCTTTGAAGGTAAGACAGTAAATTCCGTTTTTAATGGTAACAAAGAAATCAATACGGTATTTTTTACCGATAAAGTTAAAGATACTTCCGTTAATACAGGGGCTGGAAATGATATCATTCAATTTGAGAAAAGTGTTGGTGTCGACTTAGATGCCGGTGAAGGTGATGATATTGCAGAGACTGGTTCCAAGGTAAAAAATACCAATATTGATATGGGTGCTGGTAATGATTTACTTGTTTTTGGTGGAACTGTTAGAGACGCTAATATTGCTGGCGGCGAAGGCGCCGATACCTTTGAATTTTTCGGAAAAATCAAAAACACCACGGTCGACCTTGGAGGTAACGACGGGAGTGTTGATACCATCAAAATTTCAAGTTTTGACGACATCAAGGATGGAGTTGTGATTACGGGTGCCGAAGAAGGTGATGTGTTGATTATCGGAGATGAAAAATACAGCTATGATCCGAACACCGATAGTTGGACATCTCCTAACGATACCCTGGTGTTCAATTGATGATGGTACTTGCTTTTGAGTTGATTTTAACCTTTTCTTGACTTAATTTTTGCTTGGCCTGTCTATTTAGCATTAGTTAGAATAAGTATGCTTTGAATCGTTTAATCTATTAATATTGTTAGCCGCTGCTAATGTATCTCGAAGATCATTACCTCAGGCTTTGCAATAAATATATGCATGCAAGGGACTTTGCTTCTGCGAAGTCCCTTCTTTTTGTTTGGATGCAGGACTTCTTTGCCTCTTGCGACTCGGTAACGGCGCTTCCTCCTCCTCCTGAGGCTCTCCGGAATCCTTCTCTTTGGTGGTGCCTGTCTCGCTACGCTTCCCTTTCGGGGGATTCGGCTCCGGTGAATGCCTTCCTCGATTGGTTGGAATCTGTGCCGATCCCCCCGCCTGTTTCCTCTCCCTTGACGGCCTGGCCCGTGATTGGCATTCCGATTTTGAATCGGCCTGATCTGCTGAAACGATTGCTGCAAAGCTTTGATATTCCGGTCGATCATCTGGCCATTGTTGACAATGGTTCCAAGGCTGGTCTGTCCGATTCGGGTCAGTTGAGCTCGTATTTAATGGAGCTGGAGAGTAGTGGCTGGCCTGGTGTTGAGAACATCTGTGTAGCGCGCCCCTTTGCCAATCTGGGTGTTGCCGCGAGTTGGAATCACATCCTCACGTCTTTCGTGCACTCTCCTGTGGTTTTGTTGGTCAATAATGATGTGACTTTTGCTCCGGGCGTGCTGGCTGAGGCCCTTGCGGCGATCGACCCGCGCAGGCCTCAATTCATGCCGCTACTGCCTGCACCACAGGAATTCTCAGCCTTTGCTCTCACGGCCCTGACCTGGGATCGGGTAGGGCTGTTTGATGAAAATTTCTATCCCGCCTACTGCGAAGATCTCGACTACGCCGAGCGCCTCAAGGCCTGCCCGGAGGTGGAGTGGCTGATCCAACCCGATCTTCAGCAGCGGATGCAGGCCCTCAACCAGGAGCAAAGCGCCACGATCCGCAGCGATGCCGTGCTCGAAACCTACAACCGCTCCTCCTACCCCCTCAACTGCCTCTGGTTTTTCGGCGATCGCCGCCGTCGTGGCGAGCGTCGTGGTATCTGGAGACGCCGCTGGCTGGCGCAGTGGTCATCCGACTGAGCGAACCTCTGCATGGGCCAGCAGATCAGGGCCGTTCCCGCCCCGCCATCATCACCTCGATCTTGCGGATGCGCTGCAGGGTGGTCTGCCACACCTCCAGTTGAAAGGCACGGCTGCTCTCACCACCGGCCACGGCCTGGCTGCACGCTTCAACCAGCTGTTCCAGGTTTTCGCGGCGCTCGAACGCTTCCCAGAGCTGGCGTTCCAGCCGCGCCCGTTCGATGAAATTCCAGCGCTGCAACCAGGAGGCCATCGGATCGAGCATCAACCAAACCACATCTTCGCCAGATCCAGCACCGACACGCTCAACCCCACCGCAATCGCCGGCACCGAGATCCAGCGCAGGCTGAGCAGGAGCGCGCGGCGCAGGCCCGGCGGCGTGGCGCAGCCCTGGAGATCGGCCAGGAAGCGTGCCGGCGCCTGCCAGCTGAGCAGCAGGGCCACCAGCAGGCCGCCGAGGATCAGCAGCACGCCACCGAACAGGGCATCCATCACCTCCAGGGCAGCGGTGTTCAGGGCCGGCGGCAGCCCCAGCACCCCCACCAGGCCCACGCAGCTCCACACCGCCTCGCGGCGCCTCCAGCCCAGCCCATCGATCAGGGAGCTCACCGGCACCTCCAGCAGCGACACGCTCGAGGTGATCGCGGCGATGTAGGCCAGGCCGAAGAACAGCACCGCCACCAACCGCCCAGCCATCCCAAGCGAAGCCAGACCCGTGGGCAGGGCGATGAACAGGGTGCCCACCGTGCTGCCGCTCACCACCTCGCCCAGCCCGAAGCTCGCCACCAGCGGAAAGGTGACGCACCCGGCCATCAGGCCCACCGCCGTGTCCATCCCCACCACGCTCACCGCCTCGCTCGCCAGGGCGCTGTGGCGGTTCAGATAGGCGGCATAGGCCAGGATCGCGCCGATGCCGGTGCCGATCGAGAAGAAGGCCTGGGTGAAGGCATTGCGGATCGTGGTGGGGTCGAGCAGCTTGGCCGGATCCCAGCGCAGCAGGAACTGGTGGTAGCCGGCGCCGGCACCCGGCAGGAAGGCGGCCCAGATCAGCAGGCCCAGCAGCAGCAGGAACAGGGCCGGCATGCCCCAGCGGCTGAGCCGCTCAATGCCGCCCCGCACCCCGGCCGCCACCACGGCGCCGGTGAGGGCCAGGCTCACCAGAAGGCCCAGCACAGCGCCGCCGCCGCTGCTGATCAGCGCGAAGAAGGATTCCGAGGCCGCCATGTCGGCCGGCAGGCCCACCAGCAGGGCATGCAGCAGGGTGCGGCCGGTCCAGCCCATCAGCACCGCGTAGAAGGCCAGGATCCCGATCGCCGCGGCCAGAAACAGCAAGCCCAGGGGGGCCCAGCGGCGGCCTCCGGCGGTGACCGGCGCAATCAGGGGCGCATGGCCGGTGCTGCGGCCCAGCACCATCTCCGCCACCAGCACCGGCAGGCACACCACCAGCACGATCACCAGATAAAGCACCACAAAGGCACCACCGCCCCCCTGAGAGGCGCGGTACGCGAAGCCCCAGAGGTTGCCCAGGCCCACCGCGCTGCCGGCGGCCGCCAGCACAAAGCCAAGCGGCGAACTCCACGACTCCGAGGCCCTTGCCATCGTTCAGCCCCCCATCTCCTCAACACCCGCCCGCCGTTGCAGCTGCTCGATCCCCACCACCAGGGCCACGCCCAGAGCCGCCAGCAGGGCGGCCACCAGCAAGGCGGCGGTGCTGGGTGGGGCCGCCAGGGCATCCCGCAGCACGATCAGCTTGCCCTTGGCGTTGTGGGTGGATTCGAGCACCGTGCGGAAGGGCCAGATCTTCCAGAGGGACCCGGCCATGAACCCCACCAGCAGGGCCACCACCTGGCCATGGAAGTGGTGCAGCAGCCAGCGCAGCAGCCGCACGAAGCTGATCAGCCCCACGGCGCAGCCGAGGGCGAAGGGGATCAGCACCGCCGGATCCAGGCCTTTCACACCCTCCATCACGTGCTGGTACTGGCCCAGCACCAGCAGCAGGAACGAACCGGAAATGCCCGGCAGAATCATGGCCATGATCGCCACCGCCCCGCTCCAGAACAGGGTGAAGGGATCGTGGGGCATGGTGACGGGCACGCGGGTGACCAGCAGCAGGGCCAGCGCCACCCCGGCCGCCATCGCCACCAGCCCCTGCCAGCCCCAGTGGGCGTGACGGGCGATCAGCAGGATCGCGCCGATGATCAGCCCAAAGAAGAAGGCGAACAGCAGCACCGGCTGGAACTCGTACAGCCAGGTGATCGGCCGCACCAGCAGCAGCACCGAGGCCGCCAGGCCCGCCAGAAGCGGCACCAGAAAGCCCAGATGCACCCGCGCCGCGGCGGCGCTCCAGTCGCCCCGGCGCAGCAGGGCCAGCAGGCCCAGATCGAAGCCGGCGATGGCCTCGAGCAGCTGGCCGTAGATGCCGAGGATGAAGGCCATGCTGCCGCCGGACACGCCCGGCACCACATCGGCGGCGCCCATGGCCAGGCCGCAGAGCACCATGTAGGGCAACGAGGGCTCCCGTGACGCGGCAGGCGCCGCCGGTGCGGTGGAGACCGGCGGGTCGGGTGTCATCGACAAGAGAAGCGCCATCCGCGTCGAATGCCACCGGAAGGTGTTTGCGCGCCATCCCGGCATCACGGTTGTGGCATCACCCATCGATGGCGACAACATCGCCACCGCCGAACAGATGGCTACAGCAACGATGCGCCGTCACCCCCGCCTGAAGGGCTGGGTCGTGTCCGATGCCGGCGGCGGCATCGGCATCGGTCGTGCCATCCAGGCACTGGGCAAAACGGGCGAGGTCCGGGTGGTCGGTCTGGATGACCTGCCTGAACTTGTCCAGCTGATCAGGAGCGGGGTGGTGGATTCCACCGCTGCCACCAAACCCCGTTCGCAGGGTTACTGGTCGGTGCTTAGCCTCTGGCAGCAGGGTCTGGGTGCTCCACCGATCCAGCGGATCGACACCGGAATCGCCGTGCAGGGCTCGGCGACGAACCATCCATAGGAACGATGATCTCCTTGCAGGGGTCGTTGCCTTCCCCTGCCAGGAGGGTGAGCAGCAGCGATTGCCAGCGGCCAAGGCCGATCCTGCCCTCCACCACCGGCAGGAAGCTGATTGCCCAGCGTCAGGGCAATCAGGTGGACGTGGGAATTGCGCGGTTCATCCGACGGCATACCCGGGCGCAGGTGGAGATGGTTGTGGAGCCAGGGGCGCTCTGGTGCTGCCAGCTCAAGAAAGAAACGCTCGATGTCAGCCAGCAAGCGCTCCTCGTTCTCGTTGAGGGCCAGAGCAGTGGTGGTGTGCTGTCCCGTGGCGACCAGCAGGCCGTCGCTGATCCCACTGCGATCGATCAGAGCCTGCAGGTCCGTCGTGATGTCATGGCAGCAGAAGGAGCCGGCCGTCTGCAGATGGAGGCGGTGATGCAAGTGCTGGGCCATCGGCGAGGTGGGGCGGACATCGATGACCATCAAAACGACCGACGTGCAGACCGCCAGCTCCAACGTCCTGCCAGCTCTCAGCTGGCGTGACTTCCATCCTCCGGAGCCTCCATGGCTTCCTGTAGCGGCTCATTGATCAAAGCAATACAGAAGGAAGCTGATTGTTCCTCCCAGATGAGCGATCGGATGCTCCTTATGCTCCATCGAGCCTGGGGATGGGGTTCCCCATCCAGCGCGGGCTGGCCCTGGGTGGAACCGTGGCCCAGCCCCTGCTGGGAACTCAAGCGTTGGTGTTTCTCTCGCCCCGCCTGAGGCTGTTCGCGCGTGCCGACATCGGCGGTTTCGGAGTCAACAACGCCGTTGATGACTCCTGGAATGCCCAAGCCGGCTTCGGTTACGCCATCGGCAACTCGACCGAGCTGAATCTCTCCTGGCGCTATCTGCACCTGGCCGGCAGCAACGATGGCATTCCGGAGAATTCCTACAATATCAACGAAAACGGCCTTGAAGTTGACCTGAAGTTCTTCTTTTTGGCAGCCCTCACCCCTCGATCACAGACGGATCAGCCATGGCCTGAATCGAACGTCGCCAAACCAGATAGGGAAGGATGGTGATCATCATCAGCACTCCGTAGACCCCCGAGGGAAGGCTGTAGGCCGATAGCCCCATCTCCGGACCGGAGCCCCCCACCAACAGGGCTCCCACCGCGATCCCCACCGTGCCGTTCTGGAAGCCGCTTTCGATGGCAACAGCGCTCACCTGACTGGCGGGAAGGCGAAGGATCTGGGCCACTGCCGTACCGATGGCCAGCATCCCCAGGTTGAGCAACAGCAACACCGGACCAAGTGAAGTGAGGTTGGCGATCAGCGTCTGCCATTCGCTGAGGATCGTGATCGCCAGGATCAGCACAAACAGGCCGTTGGCCATCTGTTCGCAGGGGCGCTCCCAGCGCTGCGTCAGCGCCTGCCTCCGCTGACGCAGGAGCACCCCCAGCAGCACAGGCAGGGTGGTCATCACAAACATCTTCAGGCCCAGTCCGGTGATGCTCACGGCCGGGAGGGCCGTGCCCATCAGGGCACGCCCTCCCACCGTGAGGATGAGGGGCAGGGTGATGGTGGTGATCAGGCTGGCCAGGGCTGTGAAGGAGATCGACAGGGCCACATCACCTCGCGCCAGGCGGGTCATGACGTTGGACGTGATTCCCCCCGGACAACAGGCCAGCACGAGCACCCCCACGCCCAGTTCGCCTGGCAGGCTGAACAAACGGATCAGCAGAAAGGCCACCAACGGCAGCAGGACAACCTGACAAAGCACCCCCGCCAGCAGCGGATGGGGCCGACGCAGAGAAAAACCGAAGTCGGCTGGAGTCAGGGACATCCCCAGCGTGAACATGATGAAGGCAAGCGCCAGGGGAAGGGCAACTGTGAACATGCCGGCAACAGAAGTGGGGGCATTCTGATGTGGCCCCTCTCTCAGACCACACCTGTTCATTCCGGCAGCGAGCCGCTGAGGTGTGGCGACCGGCTCAGTTGTCGATGAACACCGAATGGGCCGTCCTCACGACCCGTGGATCGGGCTCACCGACGACGTCGTGGTCTTTGTGCTCGTAGTCCAGGGCGTGGAGGACGCTGCGGATGGCGCCGAGACGGGCCCGGCGCTTCTCGTTCGAGTTGACGATCGTCCATGGCGCCACGAGGGTGTCGGTGGCGAGCAGCATCTCGTTGCGCGCTTCGGTGTACGCGTCGTACTTCTCCACACTGACCTCATCGATGGGCGAGATCTTCCACTGCTTGAGCGGATCTTCGCGCCGGTCGTCGAAACGCAGCTTCTGCCTGGCCTGCGACACGGTGAACCACATCTTGAAGAGCAGAATCCCACTACTGACGAGTGACTGTTCAAAGGGAGGAACCTGGCGCAGAAACAGGGCGTGCTCCTGCGGTGTGCAGAAGCCCATCACCTTCTCGACGCCGGCCCGGTTGTACCACGACCGGTCGAACATCGTGATGTCGCCGGCTGACGGCAGGTGCGGCACGTAGCGCTGGAAGTACCACTGGGTCAGTTCGGCATCGTTGGGCTTCGGCAGCGCCACATGTTCACTGCCGCGAGGATTCTGATGTTCGCGGAAGCGCTTGATCGATCCACCCTTGCCCGCCGCATCGCGACCTTCGAACAGGAGCACCACGCGCAGTCCGACAGCCTTGATGTGACGCTGCGCCTTGAGCAGTTCGATCTGGAGTGCTTCAAGGTCTCGTCTGTAGTACGTCTTGTCAATCGATTCGCCGTAGGGGCGATCGTTCTGCATCTCCTCGATCGTTGCGACGGGGGATGGGCGGTGCTTCTTGCTCATGGGCCTGCCTGAACCGGGCGGAGCGGTCTATGCCCACCACCAACGGTAGCTCCGACAAGCAAACATCACATCACTTCGCCTGTTCCCACGCACCCAGATGGGCCCGCATCGTTGAACAGGAGGCCCACTTGCGGCGCATCGGATGCATGCCGAGCCACACCACCTGCACATCCGGCTTCTGAGCCCATTCGCGCACACGGGCCTTGAAGGCCGCCTTAGCGTTGGTGGTCATCCAATCCGGTCCACCTTCTCCAGCTCATCGCACTCGACATCCATGGTGAAGGCGACCTGCTGGCGCAGCTCGTGCAGGGCGTTATCGCTTCGTTTCCGTTCAGGCAAGCGACAAGATCGTTCTTGATCCTGGTGCTCACGGCATCTGGATTGGTGACCTTTGCATCGAGCCGCGAGCGGCTTGCGCCATCGACACGCGCGCCGGCAGCTCAAGTGCCACTCCGCCGAGGGCGGCGAAATAGGGGCTGGATGCGTGCGGCTGCCCAGGCAGTGTGGTCGATGCCATCATCGCGAGCGGCTGTTGCACTGCCCGACGCGCCAGGCTGGGGGAATCGCCTGCTGCCGGGGACAGCTCCACGCCGATGTGTTTCTCCAGCAGCGCCAGCTTTGTGGTGGCGGCCACCCTCTTGCCCCTGGGGGTGGCCTCCGTGCGCTACTGCCGGCGCCACCAGCGCGGCGATCTGCTGCCCCTGGCCCTCTCGCCCCTGTTCTTCTCGACACAACAGGCCCTCGAGGGTGTGGTCTGGCTTGGCCTGGCGCCCGGTGGCCCCGACGGTCTCGTGCACTCCGCCGCGCTCGCTTATCTGTTCTTCGCCTATGCCTTCTGGCTGGCCTGGTTTCCCTGGTGCGTGTTGCGTCTGAACCGGCAGGAGCCACCTGGCCTGCGGCGACGCCTGCTGCAGATCCTTCTGATGCTGGGCCTGCTGCTGGGTGCAGGCCTCTGGTTGCCCCTGCTGCTGAATGGTTCCGTGTTCCAACCCGCCGTGGTGCACGGATCGCTCAACTACACCACCACTCTGTTGGCCAATGGCTGGATCAACCTGGGCTTCGGCAGCAGCGTGTATGGCCTGCTGATCACCGCACCGTTGCTGCTCAGCGGCTCGGGCCGACTGCGCTGGTTCGCTGGCGGCATTCTCGGCGCCTTTCTGATCACCCACCTGGCCTACAACTACGCCTTCACCTCGGTGTGGTGCATCTTCAGCGCGGTGCTGTCAGGGTCGCTGCCCTGGATCCTCAGGGATCCGAAGCCCGTGGCGCTTCCCAGCCACGCCTAGCTTGCAAGTTTCTGCGCGGCTGGGTGGCGGTCGGTGGGATCAGGCCTGGTCGCGGCGAGGCTCTGCCGAACCCATGGCGTGGAGCTCCATCACCTGCTCAGGTCTGAGGTTGAAATCCAGGGCACCGTTGCTGGTGGGGACCGCCAGATGGAGAGGCAGCGCCTCACTGGGCCGTGGCACCAAGGCATCCAGATCGAACTGGGCCGATCCGCTTGGAACCGTCGAGCCGTCCTTGGGAACCATCTCTTCGCTGCGATTGGGCAGGCTCCACTCCTGGCCCATCGAATCGCTCAGCACGAGTTCAGCCTTGTGATCCAGGGTGGTTTTGGCATCCAGGGCGCTGAAGCGGATGCGCATGCCGGAGGGGTACTCCGGGAAGGGCTGCTCAAAGACCTGGGCCGTGAGGCGATGGCCCGCCCGATCGCTGAGCGACCAGCTGCTGTCCGTCGCCAGCGCTGGGGCAGCTCCCACCATGAACGCCAGCAGCAGCGGCAGAACACTCAGCGCCCAACGGGCCAGGCGGGCTCGAACACGGATCCTGGAAGACATGGCTTTAGAGGCATAGAGGCTTGCTAACACTAATGCAGTCATGGCGCTGAGTCGCCCCCTTCTGCAGAGCGCCATGGGGCGCCGCGCAAAGCCGGAGACCCCATCCAGGGCACCGCCGAGCTCGCATCGAGACAGCAGCGCCAGCCAGGCCGGCTCACCCGGGGACCGCAAGCGGCGGCCATGTCCACAGCCCAGGCCCAAAGAAAGACTTGCCTCTTCCCCTTTATGCGGCTACTGTCATAAAAGTGAGCACCACACCGCCATGGCCGTCGCCACTGCCCCCTCCATCTCCCTGGTCGCCGCGGCCGGAGGTGGATCCCTGCTGTTCCGCCAGCTGTTCGATGCCGACACCGGCACCTTCACCTATCTGCTGGCGGATGTCCCCAGCCGCCAGGGGGTTCTGATCGATTCGGTCTACGAGCAGCACGCCCGTGATCTCTCCTTGATCCGCGAACTGGGCATCGAACTCGTCGCCTCGATCGATACCCACGCCCACGCCGACCACGTCACTGGCAGCTGGCTGATGCATGACGCCACCGGCTGCGCCATCGCCCTGTCCGCCGCGGCCCGTGCCGACAACGTCACCCTGCCGCTCAACCATGGCGACCGTGTGACCTTCGGGGGGCGTTCCGTCGAGATCCGCAGCACCCCCGGTCATACCAATGGTTGCATCACCGTGGTGCTCGACGACCACTCCATGGCGTTCACCGGCGATGCGCTGTTGGTGCGCGGCTGCGGCCGATGCGATTTCCAGCAGGGCAACGCCCATACCCTCTGGAACTCGATCAAAGAGCAGATTTTCACTCTGCCGGAGAGCTGCCTGCTCTATCCCGGCCACGATTACAACGGCCGCAGCGTCAGCTCGGTCGTGGAGGAGAAGGCCTTCAACGCACGGCTGGGCGGCGACGCCACCGAGCGGGATTTCGTGGGCCACATGGAGAACATGAAACTCCCCCATCCCCACAAGATCGCCGAGGCGCTGCCGGGCAACATGCGCTCCGGCAAACCCCGCGAGACCAGCCCCAAGGCCACCTGGGCGCCCCTGGCCCGCAGCTATGCCGGGCTGCCCGAACTCACCCCCACCTGGGTGGTCGCCCACCAGAGCGATCTCACCCTGCTCGACGTGCGCTCCGCCGAGGAATTCAACGGTCCCGATGGTCGGGTGGCCGGCAGCCTGCTGATCCCCCTGCCGGATCTCGAAGCCCAGGCCTCCAGCATCCCCACCGATCGCCCCGTGGTGGTGGTCTGCCATTCGGGCAGCCGCTCCGCCCTGGCCACCCAGCAACTGCTCAAGGCCGGCCGCTGGCAGGTGGCCAACCTGCGCGGCGGCCTCAGTCGCTGGGCGGCTGAGGGCTACCCCCTGGAAGGCGTCAAAGCCTGAAGACGGATCCAGCGGCAACGGTCATCCGCTCAACACGCCTGTCCTCTCCCAGAAGCATGGCGTCGACCAAGACCATCACGACTCCCAAGACACCTAGTACCCGCAAAGCCACCACCGCGATGACCACCACCAAGGCCATGTCCAGCCACAGCCCGATCACAGCCCATGAGCTGGCCGACCAACTGGCCGCCCGGGATGTCACGGTGATCGACGTGCGTGAACCGATGGAATACGTCGGCGGCCATATCGCCGGCAGCCTCAACATTCCCCTGTCCCGCATCACGGAGGCCGACCTGCCCCAGGGGCCGCTGGTGCTGGTCTGTCAGAGCGGCAACCGCAGTGCCAAAGCTCTGGCCCTGCTGCAGCAGCTGGGCCGGCAGCACCCCCTCACCGATCTGCAGGGCGGTGTGCCCGCCTGGCAGCAAGCCGGCTTCCCGGTACGCAAGCTCAAGGGAGCGCCCCTGCCCCTGATGCGCCAGGTGCAGATCGCCGCAGGCTCGCTGGTACTGCTGGGTGTGATTCTGAGCCAGGCGGTGGCGCCGGGCTGGATCTGGCTGAGTGGCTTCGTGGGTGCCGGCCTCACCTTCGCGGGCATCAGCGGCTTCTGCGGCATGGCCCGCCTGCTGGCGGTGATGCCCTGGAACCGGGTCTCGATGTGATGGCCGCCTCGATCCATGCGGCAACCGAGCTCTCTTTCACCATGGTGCTGATGCTGCTGGCAGGCGGGGCCCTGATCGGCTTCCTGCTGGCGGTGCTCGGGGCCGGCGGCTCGATCCTGCTGCTGCCCCTGCTGGTGAGTGGTGCGGCGCTGTCTACCAAGGCTGCCGTGCCGCTCTCCCTGCTGGTGGTCACCCTGCTGGCCCTCGGCAATGTGGGGCCCTACATCCGCCGCGGTCAGGTGGCGATCAGGCCCGGCCTGGTGCTGGGGGTTCCGGCCCTGGCCGGCAGCTGGATCGGCGGCTCCATGGTCAAGGCCGGCTGGATCGCCGAGATGGTGCAGCTGGGGATCTTCGCGGCAGCGGCTCTGGTGGCCTCCTGGCTGCTCACCCGCCGCAGTGCCCTCCAGGAAGCGGCCAACGGCGGCAACACAACCGGTTTTCCGCTGGCCCTGGCGGCGCAGGGAGTGCTGGTGGGCCTGCTCACCGGCATCGCAGGCGTGGGCGGCGGCTTCGCCATCGTTCCCGCCCTGGTGCTGCTGGCTGGACTGCCGATGGCGCTGGCCAGCGGCACCAGCCTGCTCCTGATCGCCACCAACTCACTGGTCGCCCTGGCGGCCCTGGGTCACTGGCCAGGCCCCGAGCTGCCCTTGATGCTGCCCCTGCTCGGCGGTGGCGCCATCGGGGCCGTGGCTGGGCAACGCCTCGCCCCCCACCTGCCGGACCGGATCCTGCGCCAGGGCTTTTCCGCCCTGCTGATCGGCTCGGCCCTGCTCACCGGTTTCGAGGCCTGGCGCCGCCAGCCGCAGGCCACCCCGACCATCCCAGATCCACCCACGCCTGCCCTGCCTGCCCAGCGATGAGCCCACAACGCACCTTCCAGTTCCGGCTGCGCAGCAGCCATGCCGCCCCCGATCGCGCCACCGAGGGGCTGGTGGTGGAGTTCCTCACCGACTCCGGCCAATGGGAACCGCAGCAGCTCAGCCTGACGATGCCGGGCTTCCGGATCTATCTGATCGCACTGCTGCTCTGTCAGCACGTCTATCTGGTGGCCAACGCCCGGGAAAAGGCGATCCCGTTGCAACAGGTGGAGGCCGATTTCGTTGTGACCACCAGCAGCGACTGGATCATCGACAGCGTCGACGGTGACTTCCGCATCCGGCTCGATGCCAACGCCAGCGCGCAGGAGCGCAATCTCGCCGATGCCGACGCGATCGCCTACATGCAGGAGCGCATGAAGCTCTGCCCGATCTCCCGCAACCTGCCGGAGAGTGTGCGCAAGCGCATCGACCTCACCGCCCTGAGCTGAACTCGGGACGATTGATCCAGCACCTGAGAGCCCGTGGAGCCGCCCGACACCCCCAGCGGCAAAGCCGCAGCAAGCAGCGTCGATGTGGCCCAACTGCGCCGCGACTACCGCCGCGAGGGTCTGCGCCGCGCTGATCTCGATGCCGATCCCGTTGCCCAGTTCCGGCTGTGGTTCCAGCAGGCCACTGCGGCGGAACTGCTGGAGCCCAACGCCATGGTGCTCTCCACCACCGATGGCCACCGCCCCAGCTCACGCACCGTGCTGCTCAAGGCGTTCGATGATCGCGGCTTCGTGTTCTTCACCAACTACCAGAGCCGCAAGGCCAGCGAGATCGCCAGCGATCCCCAGGTGAGCCTGCTGTTCCCCTGGTACGGGCTGGAGCGTCAGGTGGCGATCCTGGGGCAGGCGGAGCGGATTTCGGCGGCGGAATCCCTGGCTTACTTCACCTCCAGGCCCTTCGGCAGCCGCCTCGGGGCCTGGGTGTCGCAGCAGAGCACGGTGATCAGCTCCCGCCAGATCCTGGAGATGACCTGGGAGGAGATGAAGCGGCGCTTCGCCGATGGAGAGGTGCCCCTGCCCTCCGCCTGGGGCGGCATTCGGGTGGTGCCGAACGAGTTCGAGTTCTGGCAGGGTCGCCAGAACCGTCTACACGATCGCTTCCGCTACAGGCTCCGGCCAGAGGGCGGCTGGGCGATCGAACGCCTGGCTCCCTGATCCTCTCGCCGTGTTGGGCCCCACGACAGGGGCGGCGGGCTTGCGCAGGCTCTCGATCCCCATCCAGATCACACTCAGACCGATCATCAGAAACGAGAGCGCTCCTACCCCCGCCAGGATCCGCAGCCCCAGCGGCATGCCGGGCGAGGGCGGCAGATCGTCGTCGTCAGGGAGGCCCGGGCTGCCGGGTCGGGCCGGTGGGCGCGGAAAGTGCTGGGGACGCGCCGGTCGATGCGGCTGGCTCACGGACGGCCTGATTGGCTGGAAAGCCCATTGTGGAGCGCGATTCGCACCGGCTTTCGTCCAGGCTGGGCAGCGATTGTGCCCCAGTGGCTCCGTGTTCTTCCAGATCCGCCACGAACTCCACTACGCCTACGCCAGGCCCGTGTTCCTGGAACCGATGACCCTGCGGCTCACCCCGCGCCAGGACTGCACCCAGACCGTGCTCAGCCACCGCCTGCAGGTGCGTGATCCAGCCGACGGCGCAGCGGCGGTGCTCGAACCCGGCGGCGGCGACGGGCTGGTGCTCTGGTTCCACAAGGAACGCCAGACCCTGCATCTCCAGGTGGAGATGCAGGTGGAAACCCACCGCGACAATCCGTTCGACTGGATCGTGACCGAGCCGGCAGCCCGGCATCTGCCGCTCACCTACACACCGGCTCTGCGCGCAGCCCTGGCGCCCTGCCTGGGTGGGCCGCAGCATCCGCAGGTCAGCGCCTGGGCTGCCGAGCTGGCCGAATCCGTGCAGGGATCCACCACCGACTTTCTGATGGCCCTGGCCGATCAGATCCACCACGGCTTCCACCATGTGGGCCGGCCCGATGGGGCAGCGCTGCAACCGGAGCAGACCCTGCAGGAGCGCACCGGGGCCTGCCGCGACACGGCGGTGCTCTACGTGGCCGCCTGCCGCAGCCTCGGCCTGGCGGCCCGCTTCGTGAGCGGCTACTCGATGCACCATCCACCCGAGGTGAGCGAGCACGAGCTGCACGCCTGGGCGGAGGTGTATGTGCCCGGCGGTGGCTGGCGCGCCTACGACCCCAGCCTCGGGCTGGCCGTGGCCGATGGCCACGTGGTGCTGGCCGCCGCCGCGGATCCGGAGCTGGCGGCGGCGGTGTCCGGCACCTACCGGGGCACCGGCGTGACCTCCACGATGGAGTATCGGGTCGACCTGCGCGCCGCCGAGACCCGGGAAGCCCTCGGCTGAGACAAGGAAACGCCCATGAAAAAACCGCCCCGTTACCAGGGCGGTCAGCTGTGATTGGAAGCAGGTATTGCCGTTCTGCAGGCCCGGAGATCGGGCAAGCAGGTCAGCAACAGATCAATCAGCAATCAGGCCGGTCAGAGATGATCGGCTCGGCTGTGATCACCAGCGGTTGCCGCCGCCACCACCACCGCCGTAGCCACCACCACCGCCGCTGGGACGGGGCTCGGCCTTGTTGACACGGATGGCACGACCCATCCACTCCACGTTCTGGAGATCATCGATGGCCTTGGCTTCATCAGCCTCGTTGGCCATCTCGACGAAGGCGAAACCGCGCTTGCGGCCGGTTTCACGATCGAGAGGAACGCTGCACTTGCGCACCTGTCCGTATTCGGCGAACAGCTGCTGGAGATCTTCCACTTCGGCATCGAAGGAAAGATTCCCGACGTAAATAGACATGAACTCGTTGAACTATGAACCGATCCGAAAACAGCCCCCAAGAAAGTTATGAGCTCGCTTAAGAGAAATCTTGAGATCGGCTTTTACCTTACAGCACCAGGGACAGCCCCCGGACCGTCCTGCGCGAAGACGGTGCAGCTGGCCAGCTCGCAGTACTGCGCCTCGGCCATCGAATCCAGAGAAAAACTGGTCCAGGTGGCGCAGGCTTCTGGAACCGCCGCCACCACGAGCCAATCAATCCGGCGACGGCCGTAGGTGAGGCCCACGCAGGTGAGGGAGCGGTCGTCCGCCATCAACGACCAGAGCACGTGCAGGTCGGGGCGTTGGTAGGGGATCGGCTGGGTCTGCAAAGGCTGCTCGGCCATCACACCCGGCAGGAGCTCGAGCCGGCGCTGGTTCTCCCAGCTGAGGTAAGCGCCATCCTCGGTGGGATAAAACCAGCAGGTTTCGTTTTCGGCATCGCGCAACGGGAAAGCATCGAGACGCTCGACGCCGCTGATCGACATGCGGCTGGCGGGATGGCCATCGCCAGGCACTGGCACGCTGGTGCTGACTTGGCGATCGCTGACTTCGTTGTCGCTGACTTCGTTGTCGCTGAATGCGCTGCCGCTGATCGCATAGACGCCGATCCAGAGGCTGCGGGGGTCGAAATGGGGCACCACGGCATCGCAGAGCCTGGAGCGGCGGCCGTCGACCGGCTCGATCGGATCGGAACCAGTCGCATCGGCCTTGCCGGAGTCAATGAGAGCCTGCAGGGACCCGGGCCAGTCATCCGGCAGGCGGAAGAGACGCAGGGCCACGCCACTGCCTACGCCGCGGCGCTGGGCCTCCACCAGAGAGGGCCAGTCAGCGCCATCACCGGGCAGCAGAGCCTCGGGGGCCACAACAAAGACGAGCAGATGAGCCATGGCCCTCGCCGAGGCGACAGAAACTCCGGAGATAGCAAAGCCCGGCTGGCGCCTGCCAACCGGGCTGGAGATCACGGCCGTGAAGACCGCTGATCCAGAACTCAGCCGAGGCCGATCTGGCTCAGGATGCCCTGGCCGGTGAGCAGCTCGGTGGCAAGGCCGATCACGAAGCCCAGCATGGCCAGGCGGCCGTTCCAGGTCTCAGCGAATGCAACGAAACCGAAGCGGGAATCAGAGGTGGTCATCGGGTTGTAACGATGTGTTGCCACCACTGTAACAGGGTGTGAAGAGTTATGGGCGCTTCTCGGCGCAGGGAAGCGGGTGATAGCCGTTGCCGTTCTCCTGCCAGCCCAGATAGGCCGTGCCCGGCAGGGCCTCCTGCAGCGGTTCCGCCGGAGGCGTGCTCGGATTGCGGGGATACGCGCTGCCGTCGTGGGTGAGCAGGGCGTAAAAGCCATGGCCGGCATCGATCCGCACCCGGCTGATCAACTCCTTCCAGCCGCCCCGGAGCCGACTGGTCACGATCAGGGGGTCCTTGAACAGAGACATGCGGCTGATCGGCTCCAGTGTGCCGTGCTGGTTCTGGAAGATCAGCAGGGAGCAACCACCGGTGCCGCAGACCGTCGGGCCGATCACCGTGGCCACCACCTCCTCGCTGCCGTCGCCGTTGAGGTCGACCCGGTTGTAGGCGTAGCGCAGGTTGCCGGCGTTGAGACAGGCCTGCTGGCGGATGTGGCGGCACGCCTGCTTCCACTCCTGGGTGCCGTGATCGGGACCATGGCCATCGGCATCCACCGCCGAGGCGGGAAACAGGGCATGCAGCAGGGCCTTCTCCACCGCCGCATCCGGCGTGGCCAGGGGAGGTACGGCGCGCAGCACCTGGGGCTCGGCGGGAGTCCTTGCCCGAGGTGCATCGCCAGACGCGGCGCCCATGCCTTCCGCCGCTGTTGCCGCCAGGGGTTGCAGCATCAGACTGGAGGCCACCACACCCAGCAGAATCGGCAGACCGGAAGCCCAGGATCGACACCGCCCCGATTGATCGGTCCCGGGAGCCGAAGAGAAGCGGATACGGATCACAGGCAGTGAGCTCACGGATACACAGAGCACAGGACCAGATGTGTTCAACCAGCCAGGGATCAGCCTGCCTGTCCCGGCGCATCGGGTGACGACAGCACGGTGAGGGGCACCACCAGCTCCATCAGTTCCAGGGGAGCCTTCGGATCGGGCGGCACCATCACCAGCATGGTGTGGGCATTGGGGCGGGTGTCCGGCTGTTCTTCCAGGATCTCCACCGCCAGCAAGGTCTGGCGAAACAGGCGGCCCTTCGCCTCCAGCAACTGCACGAAGATGTCAGGGGTCCAGCGAGCGCCGGGGCCGCGGCAGGGATAGGCCTCCAGCAGATCAAGAATCTCCAGTTCCTCCAGCATCGGCGTGGTCTGCTCGTCCCAGACCAGCAGGGCCGCGCTATCGAGGGCATTGGTCTGCAACAGGTCAGATTCGGCCGTCAGCAGGGCTTCGAGCGACACCTCGGTGTCATCCCGTTCAATCGTCTGAAGCAGAGCTTCCAGCACCACCTGGGTGGAGTCATCGATCTGATCGCCATGGCAGGCGAGCAGATTGGTGATCGCCTGCTCGATCTCCTCGGCCGGCAACACCATCAGCAGGGCCTTGCTGATCGCTTCGAGCACGTCGACCGCCTCGATGCCGACGGCTGAATCGGGATCGTCGGTGCCATCGCCTTCTGAGTCGTCGTCAGTGTCGACGCCGCCAAAGGCGAGCTCGGGATCGGCCAGAAAGCGATCGATCGCGGTGAGCACCAGGGCCTGCTCCGGGGATAGGGCGCTCATCGGTGGGGGCTGCGCAGTCACCGCAGCATGGCCAGGCCGGTCGCCGCCTGCCCGGCCTCACTCCACCTTCACCACATCGACCGGCCCTGCACCGAGGCGGTTGAGTTCCTCTGCGGCACGGATCGCCGCCTCATGGGTATGGAAGCGGTGGGCTTCGCCGGCCGTGGCGACATCGCTGAGGTGTTGATCCTCTCCCTGCACCGCAAGGAACATGCCGCGGCCGAGGTGCTTGATCACGTAGTGCTCAGCCTGGGTGCAGTCCATCGGATGGGCTGGATCGATCTCAGGCGCCCAGAAGTGCATTGCAGGGGCTGGTGGGTGCGACCCAGGGTAGATCTGGCGAAGCGGTGATGGGTAAATCTGTGCTGGACAAGTTTCTAACTGACAAGATCTGCACGATCGGAAGCCGTCCAGACTCCCTCGATGGCCATCGTCAACGTCAGCGGGCTCAGCAAGACCTTCCGGGTGGCCGACAAGCAGCCCGGTCTTGGCGGCACCCTGCGCCACTTCCTCCAGCGACGCCATCGCCTCGTGACGGCTGTGCAGGACATCAACATCGCGATCGAACCCGGTGAAATGGTGGGGTTCCTCGGGCCGAATGGTGCCGGCAAGACCACCACCTTGAAGATGCTGACGGGCCTGATTCACCCCAGCGCCGGCACGGTGCGGGTGGCCGGCCATGAACCCTTCCGTAGGCAGGCGGACTTCCTGCGTCAGATCACGCTGGTGATGGGTCAGAAGCAGCAGCTGATCTGGGATCTGCCGCCACTCGATTCGTTGCGGGTCCATGCCGCCGTCTACGGCATCGGCGCGGCCGAGAGCAAGCGCCGGATCGCCGAGCTGGCCGACATGCTGGAACTGGATGAGGAACTGACCCGTCCGGTTCGCAAACTCTCCCTGGGGCAGCGCATGAAGGCCGAACTGATGGCGGCGTTGCTGCATCAGCCGGCGGTGCTGTTTCTCGATGAACCCACCCTGGGACTGGACGTGAACGCCCAGGTGCGGGTGCGTTCCTTTCTGGCCGACTACAACCGCCGCACCGGTGCCACGGTGCTGCTCACCAGCCACTACATGGGCGATATCACGGCCCTGTGTGAGCGGGTGCTGCTGATTCACCAGGGGCGACTCTTTTACGACGGCAGCCTTGAAGGGCTCACCGACCAGTTGGCGCCCTGCCGCCAGGTGCGACTGGAGTTACGCCATGTCTTGCCGGCCCGCATGTTCGAGAGCTACGGAACCCTGGAAAGCCAGAACGGCAACGAGGTGCGGCTGCTGATCGAACGGGATCGACTGACGGAGCAGGTGGGTCGTCTTCTGGCCGATTTCGATGTCTGTGACCTGGAAGTGAACGATCCACCGGTGGAGGAGATCATCGGCCAACTGTTCCGTCAGAGGGACGACCGATGAGCAAGAAGCTGCAGCGGGGATTGCGCCTTGTGCGGGTGCTGCTGAGCAGCCAATACGCGTACATGCTGGAGTACCGCGCCGAGATTGCGCTATGGGCGCTCTCGGGCGTGCTGCCTTTCATCATGCTCGGCCTCTGGAGTGGGGCCAGCGGCATCAACGGCAACGCCCCCACCGCTGAACTCCCATCGCTGGGATTGGATCCCATCGCCCTGGCGCGGTATTTTCTGGCTGTGTTCATCGTGCGCCAGTTCACGCTGGTGTGGGTGATCTACACCTTTGAGGAAGACCATCTCCAGGGCCGGCTTTCGGGCTATCTGCTGCAGCCACTGGCGCCGGTCTGGCGGTATGTGAGCGCCCACATCGCCGAACAGGCCACACGTCTGCCCTTCGTGATCGCCCTGGCAGCCCTGTTCTTCCTGCTCTATCCCGCCGCCTTCTGGCTGCCGTCTCCAGCGGCGCTTCTGCTGGCGGTCATGGCCATGCAGCTCGCCTTCGCCCTGCGCTTCCTGATCCAGTTCGCCCTCACCACGGTCTGCTTCTGGAGCGAACGGGCCAGCGCCCTGGAGCGGCTGCTGTTCATTCCCTATCTCTATCTCTCCGGCCTGATCGCCCCGTTGCAGCTGTATCCCGAACCGGTGCGGCGCCTGGCGCTGTGGACCCCGTTTCCCTACATGATTGCGATCCCGGCCCAGCTGCTGGCCGGCGATGCGGTGGATGTCGTCGCCAGCTTCGCGGTGGTGGGCGGCTGGATTGCCATTCTGCTGCCGCTGACGCTGTTCCTTTGGAGACGGGGATTGCGGAAGTACGGAGCCATGGGCGCGTGATGCTCGACGACACGATGTTCGGCAGCAAGAGGTTCAGGAAAACAGTGGTGCGCTACTGGCGCAGCCTGCGCAGCTTCTGGGGAGCGGCCCTGGCGGCCGAGATGGAATACCAGATCAACCTGCTGATCGAACTGTTGGCCACCGGCGGCAATCTGGCCGGCAGTCTGTTCGTGTTGTCGCTGTTCTACCGCTCCGGCCATGGGCTGGGGGGCTGGAGCTGGGAGGCGGCCTTGGTGGTGCTGGGCATGTACACGGTGCTGGATGGCATCGCCAGCACCCTGCTGCAACCCAACCTCAGCACGATCGTGGGTCATGTCCAGAATGGCAGCCTGGATTATGTGCTGCTCAAACCGATCGACAGCCAGTTCTGGCTGTCGTTGCGCACCATTTCTCCCTGGGGGCTCCCCGGGATCGTGCTGGGATTGGGCCTGGTGGTGGTGGGCGCAATCCGTGCCGGCGCCACGCCGAGCCCACAGGATGTGCTGCTCACGGGGCTGATGCTGATCTGCGGCAGTCTGATCCTGTACAGCCTCTGGTTCATTCTGGCGGCCACCAGCATCTGGTTTGTGAAAGTGTGGAATGCCACCGAGGTGCTGCGCAGCTTTCTGGCGGCCGGCCGCTATCCCATCAGCGCCTATCCGATCGGCCTGCGGCTGTTCTTCACCATGGTGTTGCCAGTCGCTTTCCTCACCACGGTGCCCGCCGAAGCCTTGCTGGGCCGCGCCGGATTCAGCTGGCTCGCGGCTTCAGGACTGGTCGCCAGTCTGGCCCTGCTCGCCAGCCGCTGGTTCTGGAGATTTGCACTCCGTTTCTATACCTCTGCCTCGAGCTGATCAGGATGGGCTCGCAACAGTCGAGCCGCTACGAGAAAGATTGCAACACCATCCTGAAGCCATCACCAGACATTCTCAATCACGTTCATTGCCTGCAGATAAGCCGGCACATGATCCTGGCCTAGCTGATCGTCCGAGAAGGTGTCGTCCAGAGCGGCCTTACGGGCGTTGTCCGCGATCACGGCAGTGGCGAGCAGATCGAGCGCTTCTGGGTTATCGAGGCTCTGCAGGGCCTCAGCGTATTTGCGGCTGTGGGTCGGCCGCACCGATTCCTGGCAGTAATTCGACATCTCCCGACTTTCGGTCATCACCGAAAAGGCAATGTCCTTGGTGCTCGGCTTGCCATAGACCGCCATATAGAGCAGGTTCACCATCGAGGCATCGTGCACCAGGATGCTGTAGTTGCGCACGATCTGCGGCCAGCAACTCAAGGCCTTGAGCCCCTCCAGGCCGCCGCGGGGCAAGCCAGCCGCTTCACACCAATCCTGCAGTTCCTCCATGGTGTGCGGGCAGCGTTGATGCACCCGCATGCGCTCCGCCAGAATCTGGCCCACCTGGAAGTTCCGGGTCGGGCTGCCCGAGACCGGCTGCATCATGCTGCCGCGCACGTCAGCCACCATGGCGGTGAGCTGGGCGAAGGTGTGGTCGCGCACCTTCTCCATGTCGCCGCCGCGGTTGAGAGCCGCCTCAATGCGCTGCACGCCATAGCCCAGCTCGGTGAGGGCGATCGGCTGGCGGCCGTAGAGCCGCTGACGATCGCGGCGCGCCATCGACACCGTTGCGGCCTGATCGATGCATTGATCGAGCAGCAGGGTAAGCAGGGTGGGGAGGATGCCGGTGTTCTCACGGTGATAGGCGTGTCCAAAGCCGGCAAAGATGGAGGAGATATTCTTGGCCGCCTTGATATATTGCGCTTCAATGTTGTGAATCCCTGGCGACACCTGAATATTGGGCGAGATCTTGTCCAGCATCCGAGCCCCCAGCAGGGCCGTCAGTGCATTGGGGTGGCAGAAGTTGGCCGTGAAGCTATCGACCGGATTGCGAAGAGCGCCGTGCCGATGGAAGCCGGAAAAGAAAGCCAGATTTGGAAATCTCTCGCACAACACATAGGATTCGTTGCGAATGTGATCGTGGCTGAAGGAGCCTGCCAGGCAAGCCAGCACCACCTGTTCACGTTTAAGCTCGGTTCGCAGAGCACAGGCGTCCTGCACGTCTTGGTCAATGTGATTGCTGTTGGCGCTCAGCACCACCAGATCGCAGTGCTGGATCAGATCTGCCAGTCCGTTGGTGGCCGCAGCTCCCTGCTGCGGATGGTGCGCCATGCGCTTCACGGTTTCGAGATGCTCCGGATCCATGCCGGCAATGGCGTCGTCCGAGAAGGCACCCATCAGATCGCGGCCCGGCCTGGGGGCCAGCATCAGGCTGCTGCCATCGGTATGCATGGCGCAGTTGTAGGCGATCGAGCCTGGATAAAGACCGATGCTGTAGAGACCCACCTTGCCAGAATCGATCTGCTGGATTCTGCGCTTGATCGCGTCTTTGTCCAGCGAGTCATCGAAGAAGGCGTTTTGCATACTGGCTGTTGAAGGCGCGCGCGGTCTTGATTGATCGCAATTGTAAAGGAGCCCTGCCATGCCTGGCCCCGGAGGGAGCAACACACTTCATCATCCCTATGCAATCTCGCCGGTCCTGGTGATTCAAGCAGCCACGATCACCAGTCACTGGTCCTAGTCCGACCTCGCAACACCGTCGCCTTCAAACTGATTGTTTTCCTGCTGAATCAACCCAGACTCACACCATTCCTCGCCGTGATCACACCACTCGCCTGGATCAGAGCAGTGCCCTGATGGGCATCCCCAGCACACCGTCAGAACACGCGTCCCCCCGACCATCTCGCCCGGCTGCACCCACCTCCTGCCGTTGGCGGCGCGGGGTTGCCAGGATGCATGATCCCTGCGTCGTCTTCTGCCATGCCCCCAGCTGTGGACTGGCATCGACACTGGTATCCGGTGGCTCCTCTGGCGGATCTCGACCGCCGCCGCCCCCAGCCCTTCACCCTGCTGGAGCACGACCTGGTGCTCTGGTGGGAGGAGGCAGCCCAGCAGTGGCGCGCCTTCGCGGACGTTTGCCCCCACCGGTTGGTGCCCCTCAGCGACGGCCGCATCAATGCCAAGGGCGAGTTGGAATGCCCGTATCACGGCTGGAGCTTCGAGGGCAGTGGCCGCTGCACCCTCATCCCCCAGGCCGAATCCGACGCCGCCCTCGCCTCACCGCGAACGACCTGCCGCACCTACGCCACGGCTGAAGCCCAGGGCCTGCTGTTCGTGTTCGCCGGCGATCCGAACGAGGCCGCCACGGTGCCGTTGCCGCTGGTGCCGGCCCTGGAGGAACCCGGGGAACCCTGGCTGGTGCAGGACACCTTCCGGGATCTGCCGATGGATGCCCTCACCCTGCTGGAGAACGTGCTCGATGTGAGCCACGTGCCCTTCACCCACCACAAGACCGTGGGCAACCGCGCCACCGCAGCACCGGTGCGGGCCGAACTCACCAGCTTCGGCGAGGAGGGATTCACGGGGCTGTGGCCGGAGGGTCCGCGCAAGGGAAGCCTCGGCAGCCAGCACACCACCTTTGCGGCGCCGGGCCTGATGTGGCACGAGCTCGACGCCAAGGCGTTCGCCCGCATTCTCACCGTGGTCTATGCGGTGCCGATCCGCCGCGGCGAGTGCCGGTTGCTGGCCCGCTTCCCGTTCCGCTTCCGCTCCCCCTGGCCGGCGCGCCTGCTGGGGCTGCGGCCCCGCTGGCTGCAGCACATCAGCAACCATCGCGTGCTGGAAGACGACCAGCTGTTTCTCCACTGGCAGGAGCGGGTGCTGGAGAGCCAGGGGAGAAGTGGCGCCGCCGGCCGCGCCTACAACCTGGCCACGGGCGCCGATCTCTACGTCAAAGCCCTGCACGACTGGGTGAGCCGCTTTTCAGCCGATCCGTTCCCGGAACAGTCCTTACCGCCGCGACTGGAGCGGGATGCGCTGATGGAGCGTTATCACACCCATACCGAGCACTGCCAATCCTGTGGAGGCGCCCTGGCTGCAATCCGTCGCTGGCGGCCGTGGCTGCCGCTGCCGCTCTGGGGAAGCCTGGCCGCGATCGCCTGGTTCCACAATCTGCCTGCCCTGGTGGCCGGGGGCCTGGTGGCCCTGGCCAGCGCTCTGGCTGATCGTCAGCTGGGCCGCTGGGAGCAGGGGCTGTTGCGCGGCAAGGGAGAACCGCCGCGTAATCTGTGAGCTGGGCTGAGTTTTCAGGATTTTCCTGGGGTTCCGGCGATTGGGATAATTACGGATTCCTACGAGAAAGCTCCACCCCTTCTTAATATACCGATGCTGAGGAATAGAGTACGTTCTGGCCTACATAGACGATGGACGAGGTCAACGAGCTCAATCTAGGTGGACAAGCAGAAGGCTCCACTGTCCCTGGATTTGATGCGACCTGGTACGAGACTCACTCGCCGCAGCCGTCCTCCCTGCCCGGCGGTGCCATGGCACCTGATGTTCCAGGGCCCGACCTGTTCACAGTCAACGATCCAAGCGCTGCAGGCTTCAGTCCGGCCACGAACGAGGATGCAGAAACAGGCGATCCGATCACAGGGCTTGTCGATCCTGATTGGGCATTTCAGTCGCCCAACGGCCTGAGCAAAGAGCTCAGGAAACAACTCAAGAAAACGCTTCAGCAGTATTCTTTTGAGCTTTCAATTGATGTCAACGGCATCACAATTCGCTCCGACGGAGATGTGGACGGCTCAAGACGTTATGATATCAAGGCAAACGTTGATGGCGACGCAACCCGTTTCATCGTAGATCAACGCATGACGTACACCAAGGCTCGCCCCCTTGGTGCCCCAGGGAAGAAATGGGTCGAGGTTGAGGCAGGCAAGCAGAATCCCAGCGACGTCGCTGTTGCCCTCAGCAGTCTTACCGGCGGGCTGACAGCTCGCAACACCCTCACAGCCCTGAAGCAAGCCTTCGACTGGCGTCGCATCAGTTCCGACGGTCCGACTAAAAACTACATTGCCTACGTGGATCAAGCCACCTGGGCTTCGATGCTTCCACTGTCGGATCTCACAACGAGTCAGACCGATTCCATCCTCAATAATGATACAGCGGCCCCCATTGCCGTCATGGTCTCCTTCGCTAAGGATGGAAGACTGAAGCAGGTTTCGACAGAAGCAGAGGATGTCGGATCCATTTCCTTGTCCGTCAGCAAATTCGACAGTGGTTTCGACCTGAACACACCTCGCAAGAAACAAACGGGCAGCATCAATTCGTCGACTGGGCGCTACTTGTTCGCTGATGGCGTTGACGGCACAGAAGCATCACCCATTGGCGAAGCTGCCGGCATCATCTATGGCGATGGTGGTGACGCCATTACCGGAGCTTTTGGTGGGAATGCCGGATGGATCGGCAACGGCGGCAATGGCGGTACCGGCGTTCTGGGCGGCATCGGAGGCAACGGCGGCAATGGAGGGTTGCTGCTGGGGAACGGCGGTAACGGCGGCCAGGGTGGTGATGGCCTCACGGGTTTCAGCGGTGACCAGGCGGCCTTGGCAGGTGAGCTGGGCGGTACCGGCGGGGAAGGCGGAACGGGCGCCAACGGTGGTCGAGGCGGCCAAGGCAGCCTGATCTTTGGTCTGGCGGGCCAAGGAGGTCTTGGTGGCGTTGGCGGCACAGGTGGTGAGGGAGGACGCGGCGCCGATGGAGCGGCATCCTTCATCGCCGGTGGCCAGGGCGGCAATGGCGGTGACGGTGGCCGCGGCGGTACCGGTGGTGGGGGCGGCCTGGGCGGAGACGGCGGCACAGCGCGCTATGTGTTTGCCTCGCTGGTGGGCGAGACCGGAGCCGGTGGCAACGGTGGCGCGGGCGGCACAGGCGGCGTGGCTGGCGATGGTGCCGCTGGCGCCGATGGTGATGCCTCCACCCTCCAGGGTGGCCGCGGCGGCGATGGTGGTAATGCAGGAGCAGGCGGTGCTGGAGGAGCGGCCGCCGCTGGAGGAGTGGCAGGCGCTGAGGGCCTGGCGGCCAGCTCCGGTGGCAACGGCGGCAATGGCGGCAACGGCTTCAGCCCAACGTCGGCTGGCGTTGCCGGTGGTAACGGCGGCAATGGCGGTAACGCCGGCTCCTACGGGAACGGTGGCAACGGCGGCAATGGCGGGGTTGGCGCCTCTGCAGACGCTGCAGCGGAGGGCAGCGATGGTGCTGCAGGCGGAGCTGGCGGCAGTGGCGGTGCCGGCGGCCTCGGCGGTCTGATCTCCGGTGATGGCGGCAACGGCGGCGCCGGCGGCAGCGGCGGCAATGGTGGTAGTGGCGGCGCAGGCCTTGCGGGAGCTGATGGCGTCACGGCCGGAGACAATGGGGCAGATGGCGGTGCGGGCGGCAATGGCGGCACCGGTGGTGCCGGTGGTCGTGGTGGTCTGGCCGGGTCGGCGCGCGTGATTGGCGGCGTGTCCGGTAGCAGTGGCAACGGTGGTGCCGGCGGCAACGGCGGCGATGGCGGTGCTGCCGGTGATGGTGGTGCCGGCGCCGCTGGCGATGCCACCACACCGAATGGCGGCAACGGAGGGAATGGCGGCATCGTCGGTGATGGCGGCGGGGCTGGCGCGGGCGGTGCTGCCGGTGGATCGGGTGCCAGCGCAGGATCAGCCGGTACCGCAGGCCTTGCCGCGACCTTCGGCGGTAACGGCGGCAATGGCGGCAACGGCTTCAGCCCAACGTCGGCTGGCGTTGCCGGTGGTAACGGCGGCAATGGCGGTAACACCGGCCTCGGCGGTCTGATCTCTGATGGCGGCAATGGCGGCAATGGCGGGGTTGGCGCCTCTGCAGACGCTGCAGCGGAGGGCAGCGATGGTGCTGCAGGCGGAGCTGGCGGCAGTGGCGGTGCCGGCGGCCTCGGCGGTCTGATCTCCGGTGATGGCGGCAACGGCGGCGCCGGCGGCAGCGGCGGCAATGGTGGTAGTGGCGGCGCAGGCCTTGCGGGAGCTGATGGCGTCACGGCCGGAGACAATGGGGCAGATGGCGGTGCGGGCGGCAATGGCGGCACCGGTGGTGCCGGTGGTCGTGGTGGTCTGGCCGGGTCGGCGCGCGTGATTGGCGGCGTGTCCGGTAGCAGTGGCAACGGTGGTGCCGGCGGCAACGGCGGCGATGGCGGTGCTGCCGGTGATGGTGGTGCCGGCGCCGCTGGCGATGCCACCACACCGAATGGCGGCAACGGAGGGAATGGCGGCATCGTCGGTGATGGCGGCGGGGCTGGCGCGGGCGGTGCTGCCGGTGGATCGGGTGCCAGCGCAGGATCAGCCGGTACCGCAGGCCTTGCCGCGACCTTCGGCGGTAACGGCGGCAATGGCGGCAACGGCTTCAGCCCAACGTCGGCTGGCGTTGCCGGTGGTAACGGCGGCAATGGCGGTAACACCGGCCTCGGCGGTCTGATCTCTGATGGCGGCAACGGCGGCAATGGCGGCAATGGCGGAACCGCAACCGGCTTCTTCAATGGCCCTGCCATTGGCGGCAGCGGCGGCAACGGCGGCGCCGGCGGCAACGGCGGAAACGGCGGAACCGGCGGAACCGCAACCGGCTTCTTCAATGGCCCTGCCATTGGCGGCAGCGGCGGAAACGGCGGCGCCGGCGGCAACGGCGGAAACGGCGGAAACGCAACCGCCCTCGGCGAGGGCCCTGCCACTGACGGCACTGCTGGCACAGCTGGCCAACCCTCCTGAGCACCGTTGGAAAGGCACCCCTACTGTCGGGAAGGCTGCACCCACAACGACGGGACCAACCGCGTCGCGGTGGGCCGAACCTACCGGCGAAACGCCAGCTCGAGCGTCAGAAAGTCGCGATTCACGAGCGATGCGAACAGCGAGTGCGCGGCCTGTTCGAGATCTGTCGCGCTCCGGCCGGCGTCAGCCACACCTGCCGCGACCGCGATGATCTCGGCGATCCTGCGGCGGCCGTCCACGAGCCGCACAAGAGCGAGCTGCTCGCCCGTCAGCGGAATTCGCCAGCCCGGACGCACAATCGTCTCGCCGTCGAGCCCGCAGCGATAGCGAAAGCAGGGCACCGCATCAAGCCACCGTTCACTCGCGGCATCGACCCGGTAGGTCTCCGGCAGCCGCTCCGGCCGGCAGGCGGTGAAGAAGTGACAGGCATTGCGGTGGTTGATTCGCTCCATCACCCCCCAACGCTGCTGCGGCGGCAAAGCCGCCACGGCATTGAGAAACGGGTTATCGGTTGTAGTGAGGGGCTCGTAAGACGACTTCATGAACCAGTCCTGAAACACCAGCCCCGCCGAGGCCACCAGCTCAAGGCAGTCGGCCACGCTGTAACTTCGGTCGCGGCCGTGCAGGAAGGTATCCACGAGGCCGGCATCAAAGGCGAGATCCGGGGCCACCGTCAGGTAGCTGCGCAGGGGATGGTCTTGGGGCAAACATGTGATCGCGGCCCGAACCAACGCCAGCGAGTCCTGATCCTGACGCAACCCCAGGTCACGAAAGACCCCCTGCAGCATCTCCACTCCGATCCGGCCGTAGCGGCCATACAGCATGATCGCCACCACGCCATCGGGGCGCAGGAGTTGCGCCAGGGCCTGCAAACCCGCCAGAGGATCGGCCAGGTGATGCAACACGCCGGTTGACACCACCAGATCAAAGTCCTGCTGGAGAGTCTGCACCTCTTCAATTGGCAGATGCTGCAGCGTGAGATTGTTGAGGCCGTATTTCCGCTTCAGCACGGCGTGGTGATCCAGCGATGCCTGGCTCACATCAATGGCCACCACACAGGCCGACGGATTGGTGTAGGCAAACACCGCCGCCTGATTCGTTCCGCAACCCGCAATCAGGATGTCCAGTCCTGGTCTGTAGTCGCGATCCGGCCAGAACAGCCGATGGGCATGGCTGGGATCGAACCACTGCCAGTTCGAGGCCAGCCATGCCGGCAGGTCATGGATCGGTTCCGGGTAGATCCATGCCTCATATTGACCGGCAACCTGATCAGAAAGCGGATGGCCCGTCATCGGTGTTCACTGGCTTGCGATCAGTCTCTCGCGCTCCATGAAAAAAGCCCGGCGTTGAGACCGGGCTTGATGATTGGATGGTTTGAAGATCTTCTTGCTAGTTGGATTCAGCCAGCTACACCAGCCAGCGCAGGCATGGCGGCCTCGCTGTCGATGCCCTGCTTGCGGATCACCACCTGCTTGTCGTCGTTCACATCGACCACGGCGGTATCGCCTTCGCCGATGCGGCCGGAGAGGAATTCCTCGGCCAGGGAATCCTCGAGCAGGCGCATCACGGCACGGCGCAGGGGCCGGGCGCCGTAGCTGGGGTTGTAGCCCTCTTCCACGAGACGCTCCTTAAAGGCGTCGGTGACCGAAAGTTCGATCCCTTTCTCGCGCATGCGGCCGAACACCTCCTTGAGCAGGATTTCGGCGATTTCCTTCACCTCATCGCGGCTGAGCTGACGGAAGACGATGATCTCGTCGAGACGGTTGAGGAACTCAGGCCGGAAGTACTGCTTGAGTTCCTCGTTGACCAGCATGCGGATGCGGTTGTACTGGGTTTCCTCCACATCACCGCCACCGAACTCGAAACCGAGTCCGCCGCCGCCCTTCTCGATCACCTTCGAACCGATGTTCGAGGTCATGATGATCAGGGTGTTCTTGAAATCGACCGTGCGGCCCTTGGAATCGGTCAGACGACCGTCTTCCAGCAGCTGCAGCAGCAGATTGAACACATCTGGGTGGGCCTTCTCGATCTCGTCGAACAGCACCACGGTGTAGGGCCGCCGGCGCACCGCTTCGGTGAGCTGCCCGCCTTCGTTGAAGCCCACGTAGCCCGGAGGTGAGCCGATCAGCTTGCTGACCGTGTGGCGCTCCATGAACTCCGACATGTCGAGGCGGATCATGGCGTCTTCGCTGCCGAAGAAATAAGCCGCCAATGACTTGGTGAGCTCGGTCTTGCCGACACCGGTGGGGCCGGAGAAGATGAAGCTGGCGATCGGACGGTTGGGATTCTTGAGGCCAACCCGAGCCCGGCGGATCGCCTTCGAGACGGCCTTCACCGCTTCGTCCTGACCGATCAGGCGCTGATGGAGGGTCTCTTCCATGTTGAGCAGCTTCACCGATTCGCTCTCGGTGAGCTTCTGCACCGGCACACCGGTCCAGGAGGCCACGATCTGGGCGATATCTTCCTCAGTGACCAGGGGATGGCGTTCCCCGTCAGTGCCGGCCACTTCGGATCTGCCGGCTTCGCTGGAGGCGACCGCAACGGCGACACCACCAGCTTCAGCGGCCTCTGCGGCACCAGCCTCAGCGGTGGGTTCCTCGTCCTTGCGGGCCTGCAGGATCGTGCGGATCTGCTCGCGCAGCTCCACTTCCTTATCGCGCAGTTCACCGGCCTTGGTGTAATCCTGCTCGCGCACCGCGTCTTCCTTGTCTTTCTGCACAGCCCGGAGCTGCTTATCCACCTCCTTGGCGGCGGGGGGCAGCTTGGAGTTGAGCAGGCGCACGCGGCTGCCGGCTTCATCGATCAGGTCGATCGCCTTATCGGGCAGGAAGCGATCGGAGATGTAGCGATCGCCGAGGGTGGCGGCGGCCACGAGGGCCTCATCGGAGATCTTGAGGCGGTGATGCTGCTCATAGCGCTCCCGCAGGCCGCGCAGGATCTCGATCGTGTCGACCACGGAGGGCTCGCCCACCATGACCGGCTGGAAGCGGCGCTCCAGGGCCGCATCCCGCTCGATGTGCTTGCGGTATTCATCCAGGGTGGTGGCACCGATGCACTGCAGCTCACCGCGAGCCAGGGCCGGCTTGAGAATGTTGGCGGCATCGATGGCGCCCTCGGCCGCACCGGCACCGATCAGGGTGTGGACTTCGTCGATCACCAGGATCACGTTGCCGGCACCCCGGATCTCCTCCATGATCTTCTTGAGGCGCTCCTCGAATTCGCCCCGGTACTTGGTGCCGGCCACCAACAGGCCGATATCGAGGGTGAGAACGCGCTTGTCTTCCAGGATGTCCGGCACATCGCCGGTGACGATGCGCTGGGCCAGACCTTCGGCAATGGCGGTTTTACCGACACCGGGCTCGCCGATCAGCACCGGGTTGTTCTTGGTGCGACGGCCGAGGATCTGGATCACCCGCTCGATCTCGTGCTGGCGACCCACCACCGGATCGAGCTTGCCTTCAGCGGCCTGCTGGGTGAGGTTGGAACCGAATTCATCGAGGGTGGGGGTCTTGGTGGAGCCCTTGCCACCACTGCCGGCCGCCACTTCGGCGGTTTCGCCGAGCATGCGGATCACCTGGGTGCGCACCTTGGCCAGGTCGACGCCGAGGTTCTCCAGCACCCGCGCGGCGACACCTTCGCCTTCGCGGATCAGTCCGAGCAACAGATGCTCGGTGCCGATGTAGTTGTGACCCAACTGGCGGGCCTCCTCCAGGGAGAGCTCCAGCACCCGCTTGGCCCGGGGGGTGAAGGGGATCTCCACCGCCACGAAGCCGGAGCCGCGGCCGATGATCTTCTCCACTTCCACCCGGGCATCCTTGAGGTTGACCCCCATGGACTTGAGCACCTTGGCGGCCACACCGGTGCCCTCACCGATCAGGCCCAGCAGGATCTGTTCGGTGCCCACGAAGTTGTGACCCAGGCGTCTGGCCTCTTCCTGGGCCAGCATGATCACCTTGATGGCCTTCTCGGTAAACCGCTCGAACATGGGGCGGGGCCTGCTGCACGTCTCACTAACCTATCAGGGGTGAGCGGAGAGTGCGGTGTTGCTGTGCCAGCGCGGCAGATCGCTGTTGCCTCAAGGCTTCAGGCCTGTTCAAGACATAAGACAACCAGCACGATCTGACGGGCTTCGCAACAAGAAACGCCGGTAAACCGAACCGCTGGATCGGTGATCGGTTCGGGCGCCACCAGGGGTGGTCGATGCGCAGGCGAAGGGCGTGCTGCCCGCGGGCCGCGAGGACGCGTTCAGCTCCGAAGGTCGAGCCATTGGATCAGGGCGTCCTCGCCGCTGCGGTAATAACCACGACGGATGCCGGCATCGCGGAAGCCGAAGCGGGCGTAGAGCCCCCGCGCAGCGCCGTTGCCCGTCGCCACCTCAAGGGTGGCCCGGCTCGCGGCTCGTCCCCGGGCCTCCGCCAGCAGCGCGGCCAGCACCTGCTGCCCCAGGCCGAGGCGGCGCCACTGCGGATCCACCGCCACCACCGTGATGTGCAGCTCATCGAGGATCAGCCAGCCGCAGGCCATCGCCACCAGCGCCTCCCCCTGCCAGAGCCCCACACCCGGCCGGGAGGCTTCCTGCAACTCGGGGCGCCACTGGCTCTCCGTCCAGAGGCCCCCCAGGGCCTGCTGATCGAGCTGCAGGCAGGCGGCCAGATCAGAGAGGCTCAGCGGAGCCGGACCCGTCACCATCCCGACGGCTTCCGTACATTCACTGCACATCGTTTCCTCGCCGCCCGGGACCCGCGCCATGGTGTTGACAGCTTCCCAGCAGAGCGCCGGCCCGGAGGCGGCCGCGGCGGGCTCGGCGGCCGCAACGCCCCAGCCCTACGAGGCCGGACGCGATCTGACCAGCCCCAACCGCAACCTCACGCCCCTCACCACCGAACGGGACGGCGAAGGGCGGCTGCAGGTGGGAGGCTGCGGCCTGAGCGACCTGGCCCGCACCTACGGCACGCCGCTGTATGTGCTGGATGAGGCGACACTGCGGGCCACCTGCCGCGCCTACCGCGACGCCCTGGCGGTGCATTACCCCGGTTCGGCTCTGGCGCTCTATGCCTCCAAGGCGAACAGCTCCCTGGCGATCACGGCCCTGGTGGCGACCGAGGGGCTGGGGCTGGATGCGGTGTCGGCCGGCGAACTGCTCACGGCGCTGCAGGGCGGCATGCCCAGCGATCGGATCGTGCTGCACGGCAACAACAAGTCGAAGGAGGAGCTGGAACTGGCCGTGAGCCGCGGCATCACCGTGGTGGTGGACAACTGGCTCGACCTGGAGCTGCTGGCCGAGCTGGCACCGGCCCAGGGGCAACCGGTGCGGCTGATGCTGCGCTTCACCCCGGGCATCGAGTGCCACACCCACGAGTACATCCGCACCGGCCACCTCGACAGCAAGTTCGGCTTCGATCCCGACCAGCTTGAAACGGTGCTGCGCCATCTCAAAGGTTGTCCCTGGGCCGAGCTCACCGGCCTGCATGCCCACATCGGCTCCCAGATCTTCGAACTGCAACCCCACCGGGACCTGGCGGGCGTGATGGCCGATGCCCTGGCCCTGGCCCGCTCCCTGGGCCACCCGGTGCAGGACCTGAACGTGGGCGGCGGCCTCGGCATCCGCTATGTGGCCTCGGATGATCCGCCGAGCATCGAGGAATGGGTGCGCGGCGTGGCGGTGGCGGTGGCCGAGGCCTGCCGCGAACGGAACCTGGAGCTGCCGCGGCTGCTGTGCGAACCGGGCCGCTCCCTGGTGGCCACCGCCGGCGTGACCCTCTACACGGTGGGCAGCCGCAAGGACATCCCCGGCATCCGCACCTATCTCTCGGTGGATGGCGGCATGAGCGACAACCCGCGGCCGATCACCTATCAATCGCAGTACACCGCCGTGCTGGCCGATCGCCCCCACGCAGGTCTGCCCGGCGGGGAGTCTCCTGAAGATCAGCCGCTCGAAACGGTCACCGTGGCGGGCAAGCACTGCGAATCGGGCGATGTGCTGCTCAAGGACATCGCCCTGCCGCCGGCCGGCCGGGGCGACGTGCTGGCGGTGTTCTCCACCGGCGCCTACAACGCCTCGATGGGTTCCAATTACAACCGCATTCCCCGACCGGCGGCGGTGCTGGTCCACGAGGGGATGGCGGAGCTGGTGCAACGGCGCGAACAGCCGGAAGACCTTCTGCGCTACGACGTGCTGCCAGCCAGGCTCCTGCCGGTACCCTGAGTCTCAGGAATCGCCCCTGCATGTGGCCTGGCTGAGGCTCGTCGATCCCCGCCTGCTGCTCGACCTGCTGTTCGCCACCGGTCTGGGAGTTGTGGTGCTCGGCCGGGTCACCGAATCCCGCACGCTGTGGCTGCTGCGGGGCTACCTGTTTCTGGTGGCGCTGGCCTGGGTGGTGCAGCGCTACGCCAACCTGCCGCTCACCACCAAGCTGGTGGATGCCCTGGTGCTGGCCTGCAGCCTGGCCCTGGCGATCCTGTGGCAAGGGGAGCTGCGCCGCCTGATGGAACTGCTCGGCACCGGACGGCTGGACGTGCTGTTCGGCAACAGCGGCCGCGATGGCCTGGCCTCCGGCTCGGTGGCGGTGCTGAGCGAGGCGGCCGGGCGCCTCTCCCAGAGCCGCAGGGGGGCGCTGGTGCTGGTGGATCTGGGCAGCGACCTGCGCCCCGAGGATTTTCTCAATCCCGGCATCCCGCTGGATGCGCAGCTGTCGGTGGATCTGCTGCTCAACCTGTTCGCGGCCGATACCCCTCTGCACGACGGGGCCGTGCTGGTGCGGGCCAACCGGATCATGGCGGCGGGGGTGATCCTGCCGCTGTCGCGCCAGGGCAGCAACCGCTACGGCACCCGTCACCTGGCAGCCCTGGGCATCACCGAGCGCTTCGATCGCTGCCTCTGCATCGTGGTGTCCGAGGAAACAGGCACCTTGTCGCTGGCCTGCCAGGGGCGGCTGGAGCGGCCGATCACCAGCAGCCGCCTGCACGACCTGCTCAGCGATGCCCTGGCTTCATCGACGGGACGTAGCGTGGCGAAGGACACGTCGGATTCCCGCGGATGAGTCGCGCCCTGGCGACCACCACCCCCCACTCCCACGTGTCGCCATTGCCGGCGGCTCTCGATCCCGATCGCCTGCCCACCCATGTGGCGGTGATCATGGATGGCAACGGCCGCTGGGCGCGGCAGCGCGGCCTGCCGCGGGTGATGGGGCACCGGGCCGGAGTGGAATCCCTCAAGCGCACCCTGCGCCTCTGCAGCGACTGGGGCATCGGCGCATTGACGGCCTATGCCTTCTCCACCGAGAACTGGAACCGGCCGGGGGAGGAGGTCAGCTTCCTGATGGCCCTGTTCGAGAAGGTGCTGGTGCGGGAACTGGAGGGGCTGGAGCGGGAGCAGGTGCGGATTCGCTTCCTGGGCGACCTGGAGCCCCTGCCGGAGGGGCTGCGGCAACGGATCGCCGAAGCCACCGAGCGCACGGCGGGCAACAGCGGCATTCATTTCAACGTCTGCACCAACTACGGCGGCCGCAACGAGCTGGTGCGGGCGGCGCGCCAGCTGGCCCAGCGGGTGGCGGAGGGCACGCTCGATCCCGAGGCGATCGATGAAGCCCGCTTCGCCGCTGAGCTGCACACCGCCGGCGAACCGGATCCGGATCTGCTGATCCGCACCAGCGGCGAGCAGCGGCTGAGCAACTTCCTGCTCTGGCAGCTGGCCTACGCCGAGCTCCACATCACCGATGTGCTCTGGCCCGATTTCGATCAGGAGGCGCTGCTGCGCGCTCTGCTGGACTACCAGGGCCGGCAGCGCCGTTTCGGCGGCGTGGCCCCCGCGGCCTGAAGCCCAGAGGCCACAAGCCCAACAGCCTGTACGCCGATCCCAACGCCCCACCTGAAGCCCCTGTGATCACCCGCCACGACTGGAGCCACGCCGAGATCCAGACGCTGCTGTGCCTGCCGTTGATGGATCTGCTCTGGCAGGCCCAGCAGGTGCACCGGGCCGCCAATCCGGGCTACACGGTGCAACTGGCCTCGCTGTTGAGCGTCAAGACCGGCGGCTGCGAGGAAGACTGCGCCTATTGCCCCCAGTCGATGCACCACAGCGCCGATGTGGCCGGCCGGCCAGAGCTGGAGGTGGCGCCGGTGCTGGAGCGGGCCCGGGCGGCGAAGGCGGCCGGCACCAACCGCTTCTGCATGGGCTGGGCCTGGCGGGAGATCCGCGACGGAGCGCCGTTCGAGGCGATGCTGGCGATGGTGAAAGGGGTGCGGGAGCTGGGCCTGGAGGCCTGCGTGACCGCCGGCATGCTCACCGATCAGCAGGCCGCTCGCCTGGCAGAGGCGGGCCTCACCGCCTACAACCACAACCTCGACACCAGCCCGGAGCACTACGGCCGGATCATCACCACCCGCACCTATCAGGAGCGGCTGGAGACCCTGCAGCGGGTGCGCCGAGCCGGCGTGACCCTGTGCTGTGGCGGCATCATCGGCATGGGCGAAACACCAGCGGATCGCGCCGGCCTGCTGCAGGTGCTGGCCAGCCTCGATCCCCATCCCGAGAGCGTGCCGATCAATGCCCTGGTGGCGGTGGAGGGCACGCCGCTGCAGGAGCAGCCGGCGGTGGATCCGCTGGAACTGGTGCGGATGGTGGCGGTGGCACGGATCCTGATGCCCCACAGCCGGGTGCGGCTGAGTGCCGGCCGCGAGCAGATGAACCGCGAAGCCCAGATCCTCTGCCTGCTGGCGGGCGCCGATTCGATCTTCTACGGCGACACCCTGCTCACCACCGGCAACCCGGATGTGGCCGCAGACCAGGCCCTGCTGGCGGCAGCGGGGGTGCGGGTGGAAACCGCAGGGGCGCCGCCTGGCACTGGCAAGGCCTGTGCCGCATCACCGGCCCCGGCTGTCGCCCATGCCTGACGCGCCAGCCCCAGCCGAAACCTCTGCCGCCACCGAGGTGCTGGTGGCGGCGTTCTATCGCTTCGCTGTCCTGGCTGCGGACGACCTGCCGGATCTGCAGCAACGCTGGCGGGCCGTGGGCGAGGCCGGCGGCGTGAAAGGGAGCCTGCTGCTGGCCACGGAAGGGGTGAACGGCACGGTGAGCGGCCCCAGCTCAGGCGTGGAGGCCTTGCTGGCGGCCCTGCAGAGCGATCCACGGCTGGCCGAGCTGACGGTGAAGCGCAGCACGGCGCCGCGACAGGCCTTCCGGCGCTGGAAGGTGCGGATCAAGCGGGAGATCGTGAGCCTGGGTTGCCCCACGGTGCAGCTGGACGCCACACCCGTGGGCACCTATGTGGATCCGCAGGAATGGAACGCCCTGATCCGCGATCCCGACACCCTGGTGATCGATACCCGCAATGACTACGAGGTGGCGATCGGCAGCTTCGAGGGAGCGATCGATCCCGGCACCGGCAGCTTCCGGGAGTTTCCCCGGTGGGTGGAGCAGGAGCTGAGGCCCCTGGTGGCCGAGCGGCAGCCGAAGCAGCTGGCGTTGTTCTGCACCGGAGGCATCCGCTGCGAGAAGGCCACCGCCTACCTGCTCCAGCAGGGTTTCGAGGGGGTGCATCACCTGCAGGGCGGCATTCTGCGGTATCTCGAGGAGATTCCCGAGCAGGCGAGCCGCTGGCAGGGCGAATGCTTCGTGTTCGACCAGCGGGTGGCGGTGAACCACCGCCTGGAGCCCGGCGAACACAGCCTCTGCCACGCCTGCGGCCTGCCGCTCTCGCCGGCCGATCGAGCCCTGCCCAGCTACGTGGACGGGGTGAGCTGCCGCCACTGCCTGAGCCGCTACAGCGACGCCGACCGCGCCCGCTTCGCCGAGCGCCAACGGCAGATCGAGCGGGCCGCCGCGTGCGGTGCCAGCCACCTGGGCCCCGGCGCCGACCCACCAACCTGATCCGTGCCCGCTGCCCGCACCACCCTCAACGCCCGCAACCTCGAGGCCCTCGGGGCGGCCCGCCTGGCGGAGCTGCTGCTGGAGCTGAGCCAGGGCAATGCGGCGGCCAAGCGCCGGCTGCGGCTGGCGCTGGCGGAAGGGCGCAGCGCCGAGGAGGCGGCGCAGGAGGTGCGCAAGCGCCTGCGCACGATCGACCAGGCCAGCACGTTTCTCGATGCGGCCAAACGTCGAACCCTGCTCACCGAGCTGGAGGGGCACCTGGCCACGGTCACCGGATCGATCCGCACGGAGGCACCGGCCATTGCCCACGAGCTGCACTGGCAGTTGCTGGAGCTCTCGGAGGGCCTCTTCGATCGCAGCCACGACGGCAGCGGCAGCCTCAGCGGCTTCTTCCAGCGGGTGCTCGAGGCCCTGCCGGCCACGATGGTGGCGGCCCGGCCGGCGCCGGAGGCGGCGGCGGAACGGATCGCCGAGGCGCTGATGGAATGCAACGGCTACCGCCAGCTGGATCGGCTGGTGGGGCTGCTGGCGGAGCCGCTGGGGCGGGAGGGGCTGGAGGCCCTGCGGGGGGAATTCCGTGCCCGCGGCACGCCGGAGCGTTCTGCGGTGATGCTGGCGATCGCCGATGCGATGGGCGATGTGGACGCCTTCGCCGGCAGCTTCAGCGCGGAGGATCTGCGGCGCCCGTCGGTGGCGGCGGCGGTGGCGGAGCGGCTGCTGGCGGCGGGCCGGGCCGAGGAGGCCCTGGCGACGCTGGAGGGGGTGGACGAGGAGGGGCTGCAGTGGCTGGGGGCGGTGGTGCGACGGCCGCGGATCGAGGCGCTTGAGGCCCTGGGCCGCCGCCAGGAGGCCCAGGGGGAGCGCTGGCAAGGGTTTCTGGAGGATCTCGATGCCGGCCTGCTGCGCGAGTACCTCCGCCGGCTCGATGATTTCGAGGATGTGCAGGCCGAGGAGGAGGCTCTCGATCGGGCGCTGGCCCACGAAGACCCCGCCGAAGCCCTGGATTTCCTGCTGGCCTGGCCGGATCTGCGCCGGGCGGCGGAGCTGGTGCTGCGCCAGCCCCACCGCTGGAATGGGGAGGCCTACGGGCTTTACGGTCCGGCGGCTGAGCAGCTGGAGGCCGGCCATCCGCTGGCCGCCACCGTGCTGCTGCGCGCGATGGTGAGCTTCGCCCTGGAACACTCCCGCCCGAAGCGCTACCCCTACGCGGCCCAGCACCTGCTGCGCTGCGCCCAACTCGCGCAGCGCATCGAGCACTGGCACGACCTACCCACCCACCAGGAGTTCGAAGACGACCTGCGGGTGCGCTTCTGGCGGCGGATCGGCTTCTGGCAGGAGGTGGATGGTCTTCAGATGCCGCCCCATGGGCCAGGCTGATGGGCATGGGCGCCAGCGTTGGAAGAAACGGGCCATTGACGACAGCGCCGATCGCATGTCCGATGCCGGTGCTCTACAGCTTCCGCCGCTGCCCCTACGCCATCCGCGCCCGGCTGGCCCTGGCCGCCGCCGGCTTTGCGCCGGGACCAAACCTGGAGCTGCGGGAGGTGAGCCTGCGGGCCAAGCCGCCCGAGCTGCTGGAGGCCTCAGCCAAGGGCACGGTGCCGGTGCTGGTGGTGCCCGGAAAACGAACCGGGTCCGGCAAGGAAAACGGTTCCTCCTCCGAAGAGACGAAGCCTGCGCAGGTGCTGGAGGAAAGCCTGGAGATCATGCGGTGGGCCCTGGAGCACCGCGACCCGCAGGGCTGGTGGGTCGGCAGGAGCCCAGCGGCACTGGCGGAGATCACGGCGAGGATCGCCGAAAACGACGGACCCTTCAAACACCACCTGGATCGCTTCAAGTACGCCGCCCGCCATGGTGCCGCGGGGGAGCAGGAGCGGCCGATGCACCGGGCCGCCGCCCTGGCGATTCTGGGGCGCTGGAACGAACGGCTGGCGAGAACACCGGAGGGCTGGCTGCTGGGTTCGCGCCCTTCCCTGGCGGACTGGGCCCTGTTGCCCTTCGTGCGCCAGTTCCGGCTGGCGGATCCAGCGGGCTTCGATGCCGAACCGGGCCTGGAGCCGCTGCAGGCCTGGCTGTCGCGTTTCCTTGAGAGCAAGGAACTGGCAACGGTGATGGCGCAACCCTGGACCCAGCCCCAGCCGTGGCGATCAGGAGGCTGGATCTATCACCTCGCTCTGGAAAGCGACTGGCAGCAGGCAAAACGGCAGTGCTTTTACGACCGCTCCACCCGCGCGGCAAGCCTGGCGGAGGTGGGCTTCATCCACTGCTGCACGGCCGAGCAGCTCGAGGGGGTGCGGCAACGGTTCTATGCCGATCTGGCCGATCAGCCTGGGGCCCTGCGGCTGCTGGTGATCGACCCACAGCGCCTCAAAGCCGAGGTGCGCTGGGAGCTGGTGCCAGAGGTGGGGGAGGTGTTTCCCCATGTGATGGGCGTGATCGGACTGGAGGCCGTTGTGACCTGAGAAAAAAGGGGGATGCTGAGTACAGCAGGTCACCAACAAACAGAACAACAACCCGTTAAACGCTCGTAGCGGTCAGCCTTACTAGCGTGATAGCAGAGGCTCTGGAGTTCGTGGGATGGCGCAGTTGCTGGTCCGCAATCTGGAGTTATCGGTGATGGAGGCCCTGCAGCGCCGGGCTCAGCGCCATGGCCGCAGCATGGAGGAGGAGGTGAGGTTGATTCTGCGGCAGGCGGCGGAAGCGGAGCAGCACCCGCCCGAGGGCGTTGGCCTGGGATCGCAGATCGCCGCCTTGTTTGCGGCCAGCGGCCTGGAGGAGCCTTTTGCAGAGTGGCAGGGCCACGAGGCCGCACCCGTGGCCTTCGAGGCGTGATCCTGCTCGATACCAGTGTGATCTCGGCTCTGATGCAAAGCAGACCCGATCCAACGGTGGTGAGTTGGTTGGATGAGCTGAGAGCCCAGGATGTCTGGCTGCCCAGTGTGGTGGTGTTCGAATTGCGCTAGGCGTGGCCGCTCTACCGGATGGGCAGCGGCGTCGCGGCCTCCACAAAGGCCTTGAGCAGTTATTGGAACAGCTCATCCAGGAGCGCATTGCACCCCTGGATGGCCTGGCTGCAAGCAGGGCTGCGGCACTGGCCGCCGAGCGGAAGGCAAGGGGGCGCCCTGTAGACCTCCGCGACACCTTGATCGCAGGCATTGCCCTGCACGGGGTGCTCGCCTCGCTACCCGTCACACACGCCATTTCAGCGACACCACCATCGGCCTGATCAATCCTTTTGCACGGTGATGATTAGGTAGGTGCTCGATGGCGCATTCTGGAGCTCCTCGGTGATCCACCTCTCCAGGCCAGGGGCGACCCCCAGCACTGGCCGTGGCTGCAGCGGCTGCTCGCCCTGCTGGTGGCTCCCGAGCTCCAGCTCCGCCAGGCGATCGAGGGTCTGCGGGAGTGGGTGAGCGGCAGACCGGAAGAAGCCGAGCTGCTCCAGCTGATCCCGAGACCAGTGCCCGCATCCAGGCCCTGCCGCTGGAGCGCCTGGATGCCCTCGCAGAAGCCCTGCTCGACTTCAACAGCCCGCAGGACCTGCACAGCTGGCTGCAGCAGCACGACTGAGACAAGGGGCCACTTCCACCAGATCCCGCACGGTCTGCATCTGCAGCCCCTACCCCAGCTACCTTCCAGCCAGCGTCAGCTCCGCTTGAACACCGACCGCGTGGACTTACCGCGTCTTCCAGAGCGCCCCCGACCTGATCCGCTCACTCCTGCCCCGCCGTGGGGCTGATACCGCCAGCGGCAGCAGCACCAGCGATCTCGGCCTCGCCCCCTCGGCGCCCGGCGACCGCCTCTATCGCTTCTCAGCGCTCGAAATCAAGGAGCTCAGCCACCGGCTCGATGGCGTGCTCTGGCCCCGCGAGGCCACTGGCTGCGCCGAAACCGGCAGCGAGGAGTTTCCGGTGGTGCTGCTGGAGGTGCAGATGCAGACAACCTGCTCACCCTGCCGGTGCGGCCTGAGGGCGAACTGGGCGCCAGCAGCCGTCAGATCCTGGCCAGCCGTCCGGACCTGGTCACGGTTGTGCTGCCTATGCTGGTGTAACGGTTTCCACAGCTGAGCGAGGAGCAGATCATGGTGATCGCCGGCATCCCCCGCGAGGAGATCCGCCACACCCGCGCCGTACAGGGCCGCGTCCCTTTGCGTGGTGTAAAACCCGGGGCCCGAATGCCCTGATCAGAGGGTGAACAGGGTGGAATGACGGGCTGTCATTCCGGAGGTGCAGATGCGCCTCTTGCAGCCACGATGAATCGAG
>NZ_JAYGID010000093.1:0-1130 GCF_034931685.1 Synechococcus sp. CCY9202 | reverse complement strand
CTGCTGCGCCGGATCGCCCGCTGGGTGATGATCCCGAACCAGCGCTCGACTGTGCCAGCCAGGCACGGACCTTGGCGTGCCTATGCGTGCAGTAGTTGTCCACGATCAGGTGGACATCAAGGTCCTCCGGAGCGGACATCTCGATTTACTGCCGGATTGCCTGCGGCTACATCCGCGGATCGAACCCCTTCTCCCCGCGGGGATCTTTGGCCTGAGCGGGGATCAGGACCTGTGAGAGATCCAGCTCATCCACCAGGCCCAGCAGGAAATACACCTGGTGGTCATCTGAGAGCCACTCCCGGGGTGACGGCAGCAGCAGGGTGGTCTGCTCCGGCTGCCAGGGGCGAAAGGTCTTGCGCCTCTGCATACCCTGTTTTCTCACCCAGATCGATTGAAGCCACTGGGATCTGGGCAGATTTAGGAGCGTCTGTGGAGAGTGCGCTGGCGATCTATGCGCAACAGGCTCCTAGTGTCCCGTCCTGGAAATAACAGCTAAAATCAGGGGTGTCACCCGAGGTGCCCTGTGGCGCTTGGTCGTCCGATGCCTCCGCTGGTCCTCAGCGAGGACCAAGCTCAGCAGTTGCGGGCCCTTGCGAATTCCCGGTCGCTGCCGCATTCGATCGTGCAGCGAGCCCAGATCGTCCTGGCCTGCGGAGCAGGCGAAACCAATACGGCGATCGCCAGACGAATGGGACTGACGGGGATGACCGTTGGCAAATGGCGCAAGCGGTACCGGGACCTTGGACTGGAAGGGCTCCATGACGAGCTGCGGCCCGGCCGGCCCCGCACCTATGAAGACGACAAGGTGGCTGAGGTGATCAACCGGGCCCTGCAGACCAAGCCCACCGACGGCAGTACCCAGTGGTCAGCGCGCTCACTCGCGGCTGCCACAGGTATCTCCAAAACCACCGTTCACCCTGGCTCCAGACCTTCTCAGTGCAGCCGCACCGGCAGAAGCATTTAAGAGTTTGCTGAAAAACCAACCCACGAGCCCGTTTTCCATAGGCATCAGTGGATTTCTGGCTCAAAAAGTCGGATCGGTGGCTATCAGATCCGCAAACAGACCGATTTCGGCATCGTTGGCCTGACTGCAAGGCATTGGTTGAGGCCTATTGGGCACACCTCTGGAC
>NZ_JAYGID010000092.1:0-1840 GCF_034931685.1 Synechococcus sp. CCY9202 | reverse complement strand
ACGCAGCAGCACGGGGTGGTTTGGTACCAGCCCCTGCAGGCCGATCCCGGGAGGCCACACTCCCATCCCCGATGCAGTTTCATCAGCCTTGGCTTTCACCTGCTGACTCGTGACACACGCCCAAGACGCACTGTGCCGCACCTGAGCTGGCCTCGCTACTCGATGGCAGCAGCGCCGGTGAGCTGATCCCCGAACTGGCTCGCTACGGCCTGCAGGGGCTGATCGAGCTGGAGGTCGCCGCCGTTCTGGGTGCTGACCGCCACGAGCGCACCGAGGAGCGGCTCGGCTATCGCCACGGCTACCGGAGCCGCAGCCTCACCACCCAGGTGGGCGACATTGAGCTGCAGATCCCCAAGCTGAGGGCCGGCAGCTTCCTGCCCTCGATCCTCGAGCCCCGCCGCCGGGTCGATCAGGCCCTGTATGCCGTGATCATGGAGGCCTACATCGGTGGCGTCTCCACCCGCAAGGTCGATGCCCTGGTGGGGGCGCTGGGCTCCCAGAGCGGCATCTCCAAGTCGCAGGTGAGTCGCATCTGTCAGGAGATCGACCAGCAGGTGCAGGCCTTCCTGAGCAGGCCCCTGGAGAGCAGCAGCTACGCCTACGTCTACCTCGATGCCACCTACCTCAACGGGCGGCTGGGGAAGGCGATGCAGGTCTGCTCACGGGCCGCGGTCGTCGCCATGGGTGTCAATGCCGACGGTCGCCGCGAGGGAACCTCTGGACAACGCCCCCTTAAGAGTTTGCTGAAAAAGTCCCGAGGCCGTCATGCCTTAAGCCTTACCTTTGGGCGCAGCGCCCGTGAACACTGGGCTCGAAGTCAGGCGTTCCCGGGCTGAATGGTCCTTGACGGGGTTTTTCAGCAAACTCTTAAGAGTTTGCTGAAAAAGTCCCGAGGCCGTCATGCCTTAAGCCTTACCTTTGGGCGCAGCGCCCGTGAACACTGGGCTCGAAGTCAGGCGTTCCCGGGCTGAATGGTCCTTGACGGGGTTTTTCAGCAAACTCTTAAAAAGGGCTTGGAGTCGCGCTTTGTTCGGGATGCACTATTTGAGGGTGAATCGGGTGTTGATCAACCTGAATTCACCTTTGTGGAGGCTGAATCTTGCCCATTTGGGGTGGTGTTTGCCCCAAATGGGCACACCACTCCCCCAGTCATGTCTTGCATAGCAACTCATGGCGCGCCATGAATAGGTTTGAGAGGCCGGCCAGCACATTCACCTTGCAGCGGTTCTTGAGCATTCCCCGCAGCCGGGTCTTTTGAAAGCCGAACTGGCGCTTGATCACGCGGAACGGATGCTCCACCTTGGCGCGGAAGTGAGCCTTTGCCGTCTCGATCAGGTCATCCACCCTCCCCTCGGGTGTATCCGGTAACGCGCGACGCTTGCCGGGACGCATGGCAGTACGGAAGCCGATACCCCTGCCTTCCATCTCGGGTCGCTTCTCAATCCCCTGGTACCCGGCATCTGCGTAGACCACTGTCTCCTCACCGTGCAGGAGTTCAGCGGCGGGAGTGAGGTCATGCACATTGGCTGCGGTCGTTTCCACCGAGTGGATGAGGCCGCTCTCGCTGTCCACCCCGATGTGGACCTACCGCTTCGCGGGCCTACGGCTACATCCCAAAGTGCCATTGCTTGCCCTTGCAGGTCTGGTGCATCTCAGGATCCCTCTCCCGCTTCTCATTCTTTGTGGAGCTTGGTGCCGCGATGATGGTCGCATCGGCCGCGTCCCTTTGCGTGGTGTAAAACCCGGGGCCCGAATGCCCTGATCAGAGGGTGAACAGGGTGGAATGACGGGCTGTCATTCCGGAGGTGCAGATGCGCCTCTTGCAGCCACGATGAATCGA
>NZ_JAYGID010000091.1:0-2301 GCF_034931685.1 Synechococcus sp. CCY9202 | reverse complement strand
GGATCCGCTCCTCGATCGAGACGTAGGAGAACAAGGAGCCGCTGCGCTCCTGCTGACCTCGCATCAAACCTGGGGCAGTTGGCCCATTCTCGCAGAGGTGGCGGGGTTTTTCAGCAAACTCTTAAAGCTCTCCACCGACCCATTCATTGTGGAGAAGGGCAGAGACATCGTCGGCCTCTATCTGAATCCACCTGACAAGGCGATGGTGCTCTGCGTTGACGAGAAGACGTAGATCCAGGCTCTGGACAGGACTCAGCCGCTGCTGCCCATGGGCCTCGGTTACGTCGAGGGCGTCACCCATGACTACATCCGCCACGGCACCACCACCCTGTTCGCCGCCTTGGACGTGGCCACCGGTGAGGTGATCAGCCAGTGCAAGCCCCGGCACCGGCATCAGGAGTTCCTGGGCTTCCTGCGGCAGATCGAGACGTCCGTCCCCGAGGACCTTGATGTCCACCTGATCGTGGACAACTACTGCACGCATAGGCACGCCAAGGTCCGTGCCTGGCTGGCACAGTCGAGCGCTGGTTCGGGATCATCACCCAGCGGGCGATCCGGCGCAGCAGCTTCTCCAGCGTCAAGGAGCTGATCGCCAAGATCGAGCAGTTCGTGGCGGCCTGCAACAAGACCAAGGCCCCGTTCAACTGGTCGGCCACCGCGGATTCAATCCTGGAGAAGCTCCTGCGACCTTGCTCGCAAATCTCCGGGACTGCAAGCCAAGAAGCGACACCTCCCATGAAAGTCACCGGGAGGGAATAGAAAAAGATAGATTTGGAATGATAAGATTGTTCGCAAGCCATCGATCGAATCGAGTGCGGCACCAAAGGCTTGCTTCGACATTGGACTGACAATTCGAAAGCCTTCTCTTCGTCTCATTATTAAGCGGGCCAAGGCATACTTTCGAGAGCCCCTTGTCAAGGGCAAGCGATATTGAGTAATAAAGAATATTTTCATATGCCTTTAAATCAAGGGAGCTTGAGTAGTCCAGGCCTCCATGCGTCTGATAGAGCATATCACTCGTTGCAAAAAAACTCATAAAGGCAATCATTGCATTATTTTGATACGCACACACCATAAGGCCGTCCTGGGACAAAAAAGCTTCCAGCGAATTGCAGAGCTGGAGATATGGCGCTTCGTGCGCAGACCTCTCTGCGCTTTTCAAAAGCAGCTTGTGTGCTTGCAGCAAAAGACCTTGAGGAGACGGCAATGTCTCTACAGCTATTCTGCCTTCACCCTTCTTGAAGATACTGGTCGCATGATCAAGATTGCGCCTACGTTTACGTGACAGCGAAGCACGATATTGCGAGAAGGTGTTGCATCCGGAAATGTCAACAGACGCCAAAGGCAAGATCTTAAACTGGGGCAGCAAGCTCATGCTTTGATGCGGCATCCCTGGAAGTGAATCTCCGGCAACCCAGATTGAGTCAGGCGAGAATGCTGTCATAACGTAATCAATAAACTCGGCCTTGATCTTTTCGCTTATCGGCATGTACTCGGCGCGAATAGCGAATGGCGATCTTGGCGCATAGCCCATTAGGAAGGTATCAATTACCGCGGCACGTCTTTCAACTAGAAATCTCGGAATCCAATTAAGCGCATTTCTCATCCGAGCATGCAGAAGTGATAGCGAGAGCGCCTTTTCGACAATTAATACGGGGCAAATCGCAATCAGCTGGCCGGATTCCTCCATCAACAAAAAAAGAGCCTTTGCGTCATTGCGCGAGTTCAGAGCGTAGTTCTCAAAGACTGGTGCTGTTTCAGGAATGAAATCAACGTGACGATATCCATCTAGATTTGAGTCGTGGCGTATTGTGCGGATTCCGGCACTGCTCATTGAATCTGGAGGCCTCCTGCGCCAGTAATTTGCAACAAAGTTTACGCCCCTGCCGCTGTCCATTTGGCAGCACGTACAACCTATCCTCGTCGCCATGAGAAGGCTGTTCCAGTTAATGCCGTGGCTTCTCTGCGCCGGCCTGCAGGGGAAGGCTCCATCCAATCCACCTCTGCTGCTGCATTCAACAATCGTGGTGGTGAACTCGTGGTGGTGAACTAAGGAGCGGGGCGATGCTCCCTGTTTCAACAGGCGAGTGGATTTAAATATTAATCTTGCCGGCTAATTCGCACATCGAGACTTGACGCTGCACGACTCACGCCATAGAATGGTGAGCTCATGCCTAAGAGTTTGCTGAAAAACCCCGTCAAGGACCATTCAGCCCGGGAACGCCTGACTTCGAGCCCAGTGTTCACGGGCGCTGCGCCCAAAGGTAAGGCTTAAGGCATGACGGCCTCGGGACTTTTTCA
>NZ_JAYGID010000090.1:0-4065 GCF_034931685.1 Synechococcus sp. CCY9202 | reverse complement strand
AAGCCCACCCCAGCCTGCTGCAGCGGCTGGAGGGCGACAGCCGCTGGGGCGCCTTCCGCTACCGGCCGGTGCTGGCCCGACAGGGGCGCCGGGTGACGCGTGAGCACCGGCTGCTGCTCGCCCTCTGGGGCCGGCTGCTGGCCGAGCACCAGCAGGCTCCGGTGCCCGAGGGGCTGGTGGTGGCGGGCGAGGGGCGGCGTCTGGAGAGGGAGCGGCTGGCCCTCAGCAGTGGTTTGATGCGCCAACTGGACGACAGCCTCGAGCGCCTCGGCCAGGAGCTGAACCACGACCAGCCGCCGCCGCTGGTGAACGACCGCAAGAAATGCACCCTCTGCTGCTGGCGGGGGCACTGCGACCGGGAGGCGGCCCGGGAGGGCCATCTCAGTGAGGTGAGCGGCATCGGCGGCAAACGCCGCGAGCTGCTGCTGGGACTCGGCATCGCCCGCCTCACCGATCTGGCGGCCGCCGACCCTGAGCAGCTGGCCGATCAGCTCGAGGCCCATGGCGAGCAGCACCGCGAGATCGCGGCCACCCTGGTGGCTCAGGCGCAGGTGCAGGCCAGCGGCATCCCCGAGCGTCTCGATCCCGCACCCGCCCTGCCGGAGCTGGCCCGGGCCCCGGGGGTGCTGCTCTACGACATCGAATCCGATCCCGACGCCCGCGACGATTTCCTGCACGGCTTCCTGGTGCTGCCCCGTGGCGCTGATGGGTGCTGGCCGGTGGGAACCGGCGCAGACCGTGCAGGCCGCTATCTGGCGGTGCTGGCCCTGCAGGAACACGGTGAGCCCCGGCTCTGGGCCCGGCTGCGGCGCCTGCTGGCGCGCTACCCCGACTGGCCCCTGCTCCACTACGGCGAAACCGAGTCGCTGGCCCTCCTGCGCCTGGCCCAGCGCCAGGGCGCCAGCGAGGCGGAGGTGCTGCGTCTGCGCAGCCGCCTGGTGGACGTGCATGCGCGGCTGCGGCGCCACTGGCGCCTGCCGGTGAACGGCTATGGCCTCAAGCCGGTGGCGGGCTGGCTCGGGTTCCACTGGAGCCAGCCCGGCGTCGATGGAGCCCGCTGCCTGCTGTGGTGGCGGCAGTGGCGCCACTGGCATCAGGATCGGGTCCGTGGCCGCCACAGCCCCGGGCGGCTGCAGCGGATCTTCCAATACAACCGCGACGACAGCCTCGCCACCTGGGCGGTGGCCCGCTGGCTCCTGGATCGGGACTGACGCCCGCCCGCCACTGGCCCGCCCGCCACTGGCCTGACCGCCACTGGATCGCCCGTCTCGGCCCCTCCCGCTGCGTTCCGCTCAGAGCCTGGCGGCAGAGCCGGCTCCCACCGGCGGTGGCGCGAAGGCCTCAGGGCAGGACAGCGTCACCATCACTCCAGACTCAGGCTCCCCCTGGCCGAAGGCCCGCAGTTCCACCGCATCCAGGTGGCGGCGGCGGACCAGGGCCAGGCCGATCCGCCCCTGGCCATCGGGAAGCTCCAGGGCGGAGGTGATCAGCCCGGCGCGGCTGCCGTCGGCGCTCTGCAATTCGCTGCCGGGTTCGGTGCAGGCCGCCGCCGCCGTGGCATCCGTGGCATCCGCCAGGTGCCAGCGCCGCAGCTGCTGCTTGACGCCGTCGTAGGTGGCCAGCTTGGCCAGGGTCTCCTGGCCCACGTAGCAGCCCTTGCTGAGGCTGACCCGCTCGGCCAGGCCCAGCTCAAAGGGGTTGGTGTCGTCGTTCAGTTCGTTGGGAGCGGCCGGCAGGCCCCGCTGGATCCTCCAGTGCTCGCTGGCGCTGAGCGGGGCGCCGCTGGAGAAGGCTGCGGGCAGATCCGCCACCAGGCCGGCCGGCAGAGGGTCGTCGCCTTGCACCAGCAGCCGCTCCTCTCCGAGCAGCCAGGCCTGCGGTTCAGCCTGCGGCTCGCCAACGGCCCTCCAGGTTCCCCCCGCCGGCTCCGGCCGTTCCGCCGGGGTGCCGGGGCTGAGCGGCGTGATCAACCAGCCCGTCTGCAGCGTGCCCAGCTGGACCTGATCCGCCGGGAAGAGCACCCGATCGAAGGCGGTCCGCACCGCGCCGCCATCGCCGGCGGTGATCGCCAGCCAGGCGCCGGACGCGTCCACCAGCACCTCCGCCAGGGCCCGCATCCGGCCGGTGGGGCTGATGCAGCAGGTGCGCAGCCACTGGCCAGGAGCGGCCTGCGCCACCGCCTGGCTGGTCTGGCCATGCAGGAAGGAACGCGTGTCGGGACCGTCCAGCCGCAGCAGGCTCACGGGCTGGACGAGGCAGCCGCTGTGGCGGGGCTGGTCCCAGGGGCTGATGGCGTTGCTCATGGGAGGGGATGGCAGGCCGGCGTCGCAGCCATGGTGGATGAGCGGGTCACCAGGTGTTGAACCTGCGATAGGCCCAGAGCTGCAACTCAGCCGCCTGTGGCGCTTGCAGCGGCGGCGGCCACCTCTTCCAGCAGGAACAGGCTGCGGAGATCCAGGCCGGCGGCGGTCATCGCTTCGAGGCCCCCCTCCTGCCGGTCCACGATTGTCACCACCCGTTCCACCACGTAGCCGGCTTCGCGCAGCTGGGTCACGGCCTTGCGTGACGAGCCGCCGGTGGTGACCACGTCTTCCAGCACCGTGATGCGGCTGCCCGCGGCCGGCAGCGGGCCCTCCAGCCAGGCGCCGGTGCCGTGGCCCTTGGCTTCCTTGCGCACGATCAGGGCATCGAGCTCGCGGCCATCCAGGGCCGCGCGCATCGCCACCGCACTCACGAGCGGATCGGCCCCCAGGGTGAGGCCCGCCACCGCCACCGCTTCCGGTTCCACCTGGTCGAGCAGCAGGGCACCGAGCAGGGCCAGCCCCGGGCCGGCCAGGCTCACCGGTTTGCAGTTCACGTAGTGGTCGCTGCTGCGGCCGGAGGCCAGGGTGAACGTGCCGTGCCGGTAGGCCCTGGAGGCCAACAGGGGCAGCAGGGCGGCCCGCTGCTCCGCCAGGGTTCCGGCGATCGCGCCCATGGCGGTGGCGGCGGCGGGATGGGACGGAAGGGGCATCGGTCGCGCAGGTGGCTGACGGGGGCTGGTGGAGGAGCCCGGGCCTGCCTAGTTTGAGGGCGAAACGGGTATCCCCGGTACAGGCCGGTAGAGCGATGCAACGCAGGCGAGCCCCCCGTCCGGGAGCCATCGGAACCTCAGGTTGGTCAGGGCGCTTCGGGCGGCGAGCGGTTGGCTTGAGTGCCGCCGCAACGCTGATGCTGCCGCTCATGCCGGCGCAGGCCCAGACCGGTCCGGTGGTGTGCACCACCACTCTGGAAGCACCGCTGGCGGGCAGTGGCCCTGCCGGAATGAACGCCGCCGGGCCAGTGGAAGTGACTCGGTGCGCTGTGGTGCAGACCACCGCCGAGCTGGTGGAGAACCGCTTCTTCACCTACACACCCACCTTTGCCCGCAGCATTGACATCACCCACCAGATCACCGATCTGTTCGGCATTGCCATGGGTGGCAACGGCGGCACCAAGGTGATGGGTCTGGGCTTCCCGGATCAGAGGATCGTCTGGGATGCCTCGGCCTTGCACAACACCGCCACCGAACTCCTGGGCCAGCAGAGCAGCCCGCTCTACTGGCGGACCGAAGACGTGCCCAACGGCTTTTCCTCCAGCATCGGCAGCGGCGGTGCGGCGGTGGTTCCGGTGGACAGGCCGCAGCGTCAGTGGTCCCCGCCTCCGATTCGGGGTCTCTGGTAAACGTGCGTCTGTCCACCTCGACTGGGGGAGGACAGGTGCTGGCCCTGGGCCGCGTCAGGCCCAAGCCAGCTAGCTGTGGCCAGATCCCTGGGGGTCTAGCAATCTGGTGAATGCAGCGGACTCATAATCCGCCTTAGGCGAGTTCGATCCTCGCGACCCCCATGCAGTCCAAGCTGAGCCTCAACTCAAGCCCAGGTCTCTCCTGTGACTTGGTCATGTTCACAGCTTTCAGCTCCGTTAAGAGTTTGCTGAAAAACGAGCCCACGAGCCAGTTTTCCACAGGCATCAGTGGATTTCCGGCTCAAAAAGTCGGATCGGCGGCTATCAGAGCCGCAAACTGCCCGATTTCGGCATCGTTGGCCT
>NZ_JAYGID010000089.1:0-4549 GCF_034931685.1 Synechococcus sp. CCY9202 | reverse complement strand
CAGCGGTGGAGGTGTTTGAGGCTGCAGCGCAGCAGCGCTCCACCAGCATCGATCCCCAGCACCTGGCGGAGATGGCCGCCGGCAGGCGCCGCTCGCTGACGCTCTGCACCCCGATGCAGATGGTGCCTGAGATCGTGCGCTCGCTTGCCCACAGCAATGTGGCCGTGTACCAGGTGCAGCTGCTGGAGGAGTGAGCCCAGACTCACTCCATCGTGCGCACGGGGGTGGTGCACCAACGGCTGCGGCCGATGCCGGCAGCACTCTGGAAGCGATCGTCGCGGAAGTCCGCTCGGCCGCTTCTGGGCTCAATGCGGGCCACCCGCCAGAGCTCCTGCTCGCAGTTGATCGTGACGGTGATGCGGGTGCCGTCGGAGGCGTTGATCCGCACGAAGCGCACACCGTCGTAGAGGCCCAGGGGCTGGCCGCCCGCTGCCTGAAGCAGCACCCCGAGGTTGCTGCCTGCCGGGGCTGCCCATGCGGCAGCCGGGTGGCTGACAAGGCAGCCGGCGATGGCCGTGAGCAGCAGGGGGAGCCGGGGGAGCAGGCTGGTCATGGGGAAGAGGCGCGGCGACTCGGAACAGCAGCATCCAGCATGACAATGTGTCTGGGGAAAATGCGTCTGGAGAAAAGCCTCACGATGCGCACCTGTCTCCACCTGCTGCTGGCCGTCTCCCTGGTGCCGCTGCCGGCACCAGCAGCGGAGGTCTGCACCCCATCAGAAAGCACCGTGGCCGAAACCCGCTGCGTGATGGAAGCCCTCCAAGCCAAGGATCGGGAGCTGGAGAAGGCCCTGGTGCGGGTGGCCAGCGAGGCCAGGCAAGTGCCCAGCGAAACCTTTCAGACGCTCTGGCGCGACAACCTCACCGGCTTCTACAGGACGAGTTCCGACCCAAGCGAGCAGGCGCGTGCTTTCCGCGCCGAACGCCGCAAGGTGTGCGCCTACGCCAAGTCGGTGAGCTTCCAGGGGACGGGCTATGGCATCTTCACGACGCGCTGTGAGCTGGCGCTCACCCAGACCCTGCTGGAGCAGCTGCGGCCATGAAACGCACGCTCATCCGCCTATCGCTGTTGCTGCTCGCTGGTTCAATGGCCTGCTGGGTCGCCTATCGGCTGATCGGCGTACATGTGGATGCAGATGGCATCCTGCGGGAGGCCTTTCTTCTGATCCCTATCGGTTATGTTCTGGGCTTAGGTGGCGTTGGGGCTGGGATCGCTGGCCTGCTGTGGAGAGAGCCAGCAAGAGGCAGGTGATGCAGATGTCAGGCATTTAACGACCTCAATATGTAATCCCACATAAGCCCTTGGTGTCTTAATCTAAATCCAGATCTCCTCCATCACTCGGTACATATTGCCGCCGAGGAACTTGCCGCAATCCTGTTCCGAGTAGCCTTTCTCCAGCATTTTGTCCACCAGTGCGGCAACGATCTGATACGGCGCCGGTGTGGGTACGCCCTTGGCGCCCATCGCCGCGCTGTAACCGCCATCGGGAAACACGGCCGCACCCGCCGGGGTCTGAATCAGCGAAGCAGTGAGGTTGACATTGGGAATGAAGTCCGAACCAAAACCAACATGATCGATGCCTACGAGGTTTGCCATGTAGTCGACATGACGAAATAGAGCATCGGTAGTCACGATATCCGGATTGGTCTTGTCCATGAAGGCGCCGACCATATTGATCGAGCACACACCACCACTCTTCGCAATCGCCTTGATCACCGTATCAGAGAGACTGCGCTGGTAGTCTGCAATTGCCAATGCTCCCGAATGCGATGAGATCACGGGTTTGCTGCTGCGTTCAATCGCATCGAGTGATGTCCGCTCACCGGTGTGGCTGACATCAACAATCATGCCGTAGCGGTTGTAAGCATCGATCAACTGTTTGCCATACGCAGTCAGGCCACCGTTGGCGGTCTCAAAACAACCATCACCGACGGCATTCCGCTGGTTATAAGCGAGCAGGCAATATCCATAGCCCAGTTGCCGCCATAACCCGACCATATCCACATCGCCAGCAAACAATGCCGTGCCCTGATGGGTGAAGAACAGGCCGAGCTTGTTTTCTTTGATGGCGGTATCGATATCATTGGTCGTGCGCACAATTTTGTATTTGTCGGGTTTCTCGCTGATCTTGTTCAAGTAGAACATCAGTGACTGCGCGACACCCTTGATCGAAGAATCCAGCGAATCTGCCGATGGGCAGCATGCCAGCACCTTGAAACCCGCTGCCTTGCAACGCTCCATTTCGTCGTGAAATTCCGGTGCCTGCGGGCTAGACCACTGACTCGGCCAGACGCCAGAAAACAGGGTATCCATCGTGATGGATGCCTTCACAATTTTCTTCGCCCTGTTTGTCGCAGAATATTTGTGCAACCGTTGGGGGATCTTCGAGTAATCGATGATATTAAGTTTAGGCGTGCTGACCGAGGAATTGGTTGGCGGGATGTCAGCGGCTGATGCGTTGTTGGAGCCGAGGATTAGAGTGGATGCTGCCCCTCCCCCTATAAGAGCGAGCGTCTGCAGGAACTCACGCCTGGTGGAATCGCATGCCGGTGGCGAATAGCCTATAACGTCAAGTCCCGTGTCGATTATGGCCAGCTCCTTGGAACCATTACGTTCTTGATTGTTTCTTATTTTGTCTCTCATTTGAGATATACCTCATGTGTTTATTGGTGTCCAACTTGTTCTTAGCTGAATCCGCAGAAACTGGCAGCCATAGCTTCGCATTCCGTATAAGACGCTAATTCCTTGGGCCGCAGCCTCCAGGACCCACTGTGAGTCAGGGACTTTGCAGAGCGCTGTGCCAGTTGGTTGACGATTTATGCGGACCTTCATATGTGTACTGCATTGTGTGTGAGCACAAGTACTTACTGGACATACAGAAAGACCGCGCATGCCTCCAGGTTTGGAACCCGCCTAACGCTGGCCATCACCTGACCGCAAAAAGCTGCTGGTTCGGGATCTCATTAGGCTTCGGGAAATTGAAGGGGGCGGGTCAGGTGCATGGCCGTGTTGGCAAGGCATCTACACAGCGAACATCGCCTGAAGAACACCCAGCAGCTCAGTCAACGTAGTCTCCGAAAGACTCCCCAATCGCTTGATGAGTCGTTCCCTATCTACGGCCCTCAACTGGTCAGGCACAACATGACCTTCTTTGCCGTCAAACTGGCAACCCACACGAAACGGGTATGGATGGCCGCCAGTCGTGAGCGGGGCAACAATGAAGGTGCGAAGGTGAGTATTCAACTCGTCCGGCGACACTACGACACAAGGCCTAGTCTTCCTGATTTCAGAGCCTCGCGTGGGATTCAACGCGACAAGGAAGATGTCACCTCTTGAGACGCGTTCCTCAGTCACCATGACCACTCTTCATCATCAAACCTAGAAGCGCTCATCTCATCAAGCAGCCCCTCCGGCTCGAATGACGCTGCCGCCTCTGCCCAGCCAGCCCTCGGATGCGCCAACGGCCTGATGGTCAGAACCCCTGGAGCTGCCTCGATCTCGACGTCGTCGGCCAGCCCCGCAACCTCAAGCAACGGCTTGGCGAGGCGGATCCCTCTCGAGTTACCGATTTTGACCAGCTTTGCTCGGACCACCACTACACCCCGCAACCGTGCTCACATTGTAGTCACAGTGGCAACCTCCGCGCATTCCCCTGCTCTGGCTAACGCTGGCCATCACCTGCCCGCAGAGAGCATTAGAAGAAGATTCTCAGAGGGAATAGTGAATCTGCGGTGGCGGGTCAGGTGAATGGCCGTGTTAGAGAGTGGCAGGATTGTCAGGAACAAGCAGGGGCAGGATCCTTGCTGTAACCATCGCCAGCACATCAGACGAAGCACGCTCAATCAGCTTCGCCTTCCTGGCACGCCAGTCAAGGCTCTTCAACTGATCTGCAAGGACGACACCGACCACACCACTGCCCTCAGGCAATGCCACTTCAAACGGATAACCCTTGACTCGTGATGTCACTGGACAAAACAAGGCCAAGCCCACCTTCGCGTTGTAGGCCTTTGGCGAGATCACCAAAGCAGGACGCCGCCCAGCCTGCTCACTACCCGTCTGCGGTGTGAACTCCAGCCAGACCAAGTCACCCCGATCAGGGACATACGCAGCAGTCAACAGAAGATCTCCGCACCGACAGCAGAGCCCGTATCGATAGAGGAATGGAGGTTCTCCTCTGAGACCTCTGCCAAAAGATCGTCGAGGCTGAGGCGAGCAGGAACCGACGGCTTCACGACAAGCTCGCCATCCTTGGCACTCAAGCTAACTTCAGAGCCAGCGCCGAGGCCAACCTCCTCAGCCAGGCCGCGCGGGATCCGCACCCCAAGACTGTTTCCCCATTTCTGGACGCGCGTCTGCACAGCAACCCAGCGGCTATACAGGGAGTATACCAGTTGTGGGCCGCAAACGCTTCGCCCCCATCTCTCTAAGAGTTTGCTGAAAAACGAGCCCACGAGCCAGTTTTCCACAGGCATCAGTGGATTTCCGGCTCAAAAAGTCGGATCGGCGGCTATCAGAGCCGCAAACTGCCCGATTTCGGCATCGTTGGCCT